>CAZKMG010000309.1:0-4846 GCA_964553465.1 uncultured Bacteroidaceae bacterium | reverse complement strand
TGACTTATAAACAAAATTTTTGTTGAAAAACTTGGTTTAATCTTAGAATTCGTGAAGACATCACGATGTTACGACTTCACGACGTTACAAAAAAAATACTTATCAAACACAGTATAAAATAATGTCATCATCGGAAACTTATCGCAAATTTCTCAAGGCCTATTGGTGGGACGAAAGGGATAAACATGATACAGATATGAAAAATCAGGTACCACCTCCCCTGCCTCAAAAGCCCTGGCCTGAAAAAACGATGCTGATTTATTTGGTTCCACCTGAAAATCTGACAGTTGGAAAAATGTCTATTTTTGAAACGATTAAACGTCGAAGAAGTCATAGGAGATTCACGGAAGAACCTCTGAGCCTGGAAGAACTTTCCTTCTTATTATGGTCCACGCAAGGAGTACATGAAACTGATTATACTGGCTATATTACAAGACGTACAGTGCCATCAGCTGGTTCCCGGCATCCCTTTGAGACCTACTTAATTGTGAATCGGGTGAACGGACTCAATCCCGGACTTTACAGGTATCTGCCTCTGGAACATAAGATATATTTGTTATTTTCAGATGCAGATTTGGCTGCTAAAGTTAGCCATGCCTGCAGGGGGCAGGTCTTTGTTGGCAAAGGTGCTGTGGTTTTCATCTGGACAGTAATCCCCTACCGATCGGAATGGCGATATAGTATGGTTGCTCCCAAAATGATTGCTCTCGATGCAGGCCATGTTTGCCAGAATCTCTATCTCGCAAGCGAAGCCATCGGGGCCGGAACGTGTGCAATCGGCGCATATAATCAGGACAGGATGGATGCCATCCTGAATGTAGATGGGGAAGAAGAGTTTGTTATTTATGCCGCAACGACAGGAAAGATATTGTGAGGTATTATAAAAGCATTAATAAACATCCGATCCCTAGTCTTGATTTTTTCTTTGCCAAGTCTGTGCACCCTGATTCCATGTATTACTCCTCTAATTTCATGGAATATATAGATACAAGCGTCACTATTATCTAATGGAGCAATTTTATTAATGTCATTTAGCCTTCCCGCTTCTTTTAAATCTTGCTCATTTTCTAATCCAGTAGAGTTCAGTTTGTCCGTAAGAGTTTTCCCCATGTTGAACAGGTCTTGAAGTGCGTTCATATCTGCTAATTATTATCATAGCTTTCCATAACTATCGGCAAATATTTTGAAGCCGCTTTGATACCAATTACAGAAAGTCCTAGTAATACAGCTGTTTTAATCTCTTCTCTTGTAGCTCCTGCATTTCTAGCCATTGGAACGTGCATTTTTACAGCTCTTGCATCATCTGAAACCATTTTCATCCCTATATAAATTAGCTGTTTTGTTTTATTATCCAGTCCTTTGTCGTCAGTTAATGCTTGAATAAATCCTGCATAGGCTTTTTGAATTTCAGGACTTTCTTCCACAAATAATTGTAATGGATTTTCGTTTTTCATTTTTACCTGATTTTTAATGTTGAAATTGAACTACAAAAAAGGCAAATTGTAACCCGTCATATAGTCCGTGTGCTATTATTAACGGAAGTAGTCTACGGTATTTTTAAAAGATATCAAAACTTTTTTTTCGTTCTTCAGCTATTTTAAAAAACATGTCACTTACATCAGTTTTCGCACCCAGTAATAAAAATACTTTTGTGCCTTTTTCTCTTGCAAATTCGTTCTCAACAACACCAACCAATTTATAATCTTTAAACATATCCATTACTTCTTTACTGGGCAGATTTCCCACAAACAATATATTCTGTATTTTCATTGACTCAGGCAACCAATAAATGTAATCTGTGTTATAAGAATAAGCCTCCGGTATTATTCTTCTGTTATAATAGTTTAATGCACCTGCTTGTCCATAGTTATCACAATAGATCAATGTATTTTGCAATTCGTTTACAGGAATCATTTTGTAAGCTGTTAGAGCTTTATCTGACAATTCCTTCCAACCCAGCATATCTGCAAAATCCTGAGGCAAGGGATGATTTATTCCATCTTCCCAGCGAAGCAAACCTATTCTTTCGTAAACTTCTTTTTCTGCAACGATTTCAGACGGATTCTGGAAAGGCATCAGGTATTTTACGATAACAAAAAATACAACAATATTCATTAATGCCAGAAAGGCAAACAAAACAGTTCTCCATTTTTTAAATAAAATTTCTAAATAGACACTTCCAAGGGCAAACAAAACAGGATACAGCCCAAGTGTATAATAACTTTTCGCATGGCTAATGGTAAATAATATTATTACGACAGCGAAGGTCCATCCAATAAATCGATAGACCTTAAAAGGTTTATAAAAAACGAGAGCCCAGATGGAAGCTATAGTCAAGATTCCTACCACACCATACTTGACCTGATCAAACAGAAAATCAATCCGATTCACATTTACCAACTGACTTTCGTTTAATGCCTTCATATGGTAAATCACTGGAAAGTGATTTTTAATTTGCCAGATAATATTGGGTAATAAAATTAACAGGGAAAGTCCAATTGCAGCATAAAAGCTCTTCTTATTAAAAACTGCTCTTTGAACGGTCAGTAGCAGTCCTGCAAATAACCCGAAAATTAGGAAAATGATAGTGTATTTATTATACAAACCTAAAGCAGTTATTATTGATAAGAAAAAGAGCCATTTTGATTGTTGCGTTCTGATGTATTTTATAAGAAAATAGAATATAATAGTCCATGCAAGAATATCAAATGAATTCGGTTGAAATAAAACGTTCAATCTGGCATATATTGAAAAAATCAAAAAAATGGAAGTTAAAATTTTGGCATAGTTGCTACCACCTATGTCTTCAACGATTAACCAGGCAAATACAATTGTCAGTGCACCAAAAAACGCAGGGAAAAACCGGACCCAGAATACACCTCCCCCGAATAAATAAATGATACTCGCTATCCATGATGAAAAAGGCGGAACCGAAATGTATCCGGCTGCTGGGTGAAATGCCTGGTCAAGATGTAAAAACTCATCACGATGTAATTCATAAATTGGATTTACAAGTACAAATTGCAAAATAAGTTTTACTGTAACGAGTAAAAGTAGAATCCAATATCTATTAACAAAGTATCTGAGTTTTGTTGAAGTCATCCTATTTCATTTATTTATCAATAATGCTTTTAGTTAAAAATCTAAAGTCCGTCTGCAATATTTACTTTCTGCCATTTTGCTTCTAATACAACTAAAAGTATTTATATTCAATAGTATCTGGTTGTATACTTTACTATTATCCAAACTAATTTACAATATATTCCAGAGTTAATCATTGAAGTCTTAAAAAATCCATCCATCTAATTCCATACAGACAGCCGATAGATGGATGAATATTCAGGAGAGCAAACTAAAAAGCCCAAATTAAGCTGAAGATTTAAATAGGAAATTCTTTGTTCGTAATTTTTGAAATGTGGGAAAGATAATATAGCGTAGAGTCATGGTAGCGTATAAAATATCAATTTTCATTACATCACATTCATTCATTGCAAAAGGATATAATTCCTTTTCGAAATCTACCAGCTAATTGATATACTGGCTACTCACTGATAGCTACTTTATTAAATTCACCAATATGACAGAAAATTTCAATAGATTTGTATTCAATGATTCATAGTCGGTCTCACCTTAAATTAAGTCGCCACAACTACTTCCGATGTTTTTCTGCCTCCAATTAGACTATATATAAAGATAACCGCAAAACACACTGCTGGAACAATATATGCAAACTTGATACTTCCTGTTAAATCGGAAAGCTGTCCCTGAATAACTGTAAGTATTGCTCCTCCAAGTATAGCCATAATTAACCCGGAACCTCCGATCTTTGTGTCTTCATAAAGACCTTCAACTGCTAATCCATATATAGTTGGAAACATAAGTGACATAAATCCTGAAATGGAAACCAATGCATACACGGCTGTTAAGCCCGAACCAAATATAACTATTATACTTGCCATAATGGCTAATGCTGCAGAAGCTGCCAGAAGTCTCTTTGGAGGATAAAATTTCATTAAGGCAGTGAATATAAAACGTGATAATGTAAAAAGGATAAGTGCAGCGAGATAATAACCCGAACCTTGTTCTTCATTCAGGTTTAATTCAACCATTACATATCTTATGGTATATGACCAGACTCCAATCTGTGCCCCTACATAAAAGAACTGTGCGATTACGCCCCATGTATAATTTGAATTCTTAATAAGCCTTTTAAAAGTAGGAAAAAGGTTGAGGGAAACACCTGCATCAGATGCTTTCGGCATCTTTGTGAGAGATATCATAAACCATATTATTACCAATATAAAAGCAATTCCGACATAAGGTCCCATAACTGCATCTAATTCGACCGATTGGATTTTCTGAAGCTCATCCACACCCATCTTTGCTCTCTCATCCAGACCAGCATTATTCAGATTTGATAAAATAAAAATTTTACTTAATAATACTCCGGTAATTGACCCAATAGGATTAAAAGATTGTGCAAAGTTTAACCTTCTGGTTCCCGTATTTGCAGGTCCCATGGCAATAATATATGGATTAGATGATGTTTCCAACACTGATAATCCACCGGCAAGTATAAAGAGAGATGCAAGAAAATGGCCGTATTGCATGGTATGGCTTGCAGGATAAAAAAGAAGGGAACCACTTACAAATAATCCCAAACCTAATAAGACGCCGGCTTTATATGTGTATTTTTTAATAAAAATTGCTGCAGGTAAAGCAAGACAAAAATAGGAACCGTAAAACGATAGTTGGATCCATGATGTCTGGAAATCAGTCATGCTCATTATCTTCTTAAATGCAGCAAGAAGAGTGTCTGTCATATTATTGGCCAACCCCCACATGA
>CAZKMG010000308.1:0-4899 GCA_964553465.1 uncultured Bacteroidaceae bacterium | reverse complement strand
CGAAGGAGTAAAAAATACTATGAGGATTTAGTCCAAAAAAATTCCATGTTTACCGAATTATGGTACGAACAGACACTGCATCAGGTAAGGAAAATCCATATGGATATTATTTTGCAAGCATTCAAGAGCCGGATCAAAGACAAGATCATTGAATTAACCCTGCGAATTGCACAGCAATTGGAAACCCGATTTAGGATGGAATTGCAGGGCCTCAGGTCAAAGTTGGAAAATTTAGGTGACGAGTTGGATAATATACCCGGATTAAAAATAAGCATTAGTTCATTTGAAGAAAGTATCACACTGTTGACAGATTTTGACCAGTTTGGAAAAGAAATCCTCCAACTTACTGAAACGCTTCCTGAAAACATGGTTATCGCATCCAATAGCATGACTAAACCTTCCACCAGTAATGATGAGGATTCCTTGAATGTTCCTTTGCGTAAAATCACACGCTTCTATATTGAATCGAGGTTCATTGGTACAAACCATGATCACTTGGAGAAAATAACCGAATCATTGAAGAACTCACTCTTTATCATCCATGACCTTTTAAGTTTTGCGCGCTTCAACCTTGAAAATATTCCCGAGGACTTAACTGATAAACATCAGGTAATCAATGCAATTGTCAATGAAACATGTCAGAAAATCTTGAAAGAGGAAGAAAAGATTTACCTGATAAAGGAAGACATGACAGGATTGTTTGAAAGTTCGCTGGAAGAGGTGTTTGATCATTTATATACTTACAAAATTCCATTGACAATTTCCGAATATTCTCGATTTATCCGCGAACATCAGAGTAAAAAAGTCAGAAAAAGAATTGATGCGTATTATGAAAATCTGAGATTTTTCTTTAAATACTTTATTGCCAGAGTGTTATATTCAAGAAGCGAAGGGATATTACTGGCAAGGAAAATTATGGAATATGAGCAGAAGAGTACTGGTAATCAGCAAGTTCTTGATCTAATCGAAACCCTTAGTCCTAAAGGAAAAGTCATCGATAAACTCCCTCAATTTTATAAAAATTTATTCAGTGGTCGGTCGAGCATTAGTGAGGACTTTTGGATTAAACGGGAAAAGGATGAAGAGATATTTAGGACAGCTGTGCGACGGAACAATTTAGGGTATCAGGGAGGCATTATGATTATTGGGGAGAGAAATTCAGGCAAGACGGCTTTTTGTCAATATATTACGGAAAGTCTATTTAAGAAGGAGAAGATATATCATCTTTTCCCAGTTCATTCAGGTTCCATTCAAGTTCAGGATTTTTTAGCTGAACTCAGGAAGGTAACTAATACCCAGGGGGAATTAGAAGAAATCATGGAATCACTTCCTCAGGGTAGTGTTTTCATTATTCATGATCTCGAGCTCTGGTGGGAACGTTCTTTAGATGGATGGGAAGTTGTCAGACTAGTTATCAGTCTTATTAATGAATATAGTAAAAAATTTCTCTTTGTTGTAAACATGAATCCATTTGCATTCACACTTATGAATAAAATGTCCAATCTTCAGGATGTATTCATCAGTGTCATACCATTAAGACCATTCGATTCAAAAGAAATTCAGGAGATAATCATTCGCAGACATCGTTCAAGCGGACTGAAATTTGTCCTGCATAAAAAAGAAGAAGAAGAATTATCAGAAATCAATATGGCCAGTTTATTCAACAAGTATTTTAATTTTTCCGAAGGAAATCCCGGAAACGCGCTGAATGCATGGCTTGGAAACATTGTCAGAGTTTCTGAACAAAAGGTATATATCCGGCCTCCACATCTTCCCGATACGAAAATTCTGACAGAGATGGATGGAGATTGGAAAGTTGTACTGATCAATTTGGTTTTGCACAAGCGATTGACTCTTGAAAGGATTAATAAGATATTTTTCTCTGATGATAGTAAGGCAAGGAGGATTATAAGTTCTATGTTAAGGGCAGGTCTGATCCAGGAAAGAAAAGAAAATGTTTACGTTTTGAATCATTTCATAGAACCCCACCTCATCAGGGTTTTTAAAAGAGAAGAGTTGTTGTAAGCAGTCTTCAATTAACTAAATTATCGGCTTGAGATGAAAATTATTATTGCTTTTCTGGTTGCATCATTGGTTTTTTTGGTACTGAAGACCTTCAGTTTGGGCGTTAAACTCTTAACAAATCGCTTTTCCCGATTAAATTTCATTCTCAACCTTATGGTAGCAATAGAGTTCATCGTTTGGTTGGGATTTATTTTTTGGGCTTTGGATTTTCTGCTGCAGAGAAAGTTTTATTATCAATATCTTGTTTATGCACTGATTTTAATAGTCACAGGTTTTGTGACATGGTTTCTGCTGAGAGATATTTTTTCAGGTATCATTTTCAGGGTCAAACACAACTTGAAAAACAATTCTTTTATTCGTTCAGGAGATATTTCGGGTCAGATTATATCTCAGAAAATTACCTATATGGAGATCAAGACAGATGATGGTCAACTCCTTCGTATCCCTTATTCCAGGATTATCCATGAAGTAATCTCCGAACTGGCATACACAGGTGCACTGGAGGAACATATTTTCCAACTTCAAGTTGACTCATCCTTTGACAAGACAAATGCTGAATCTTTAATACGAACAACGGTACTTAACACTCCATGGAGTAATCTGAAAGAAGAACCTTCAATTAAATTCCTGAAAGAAAACGAGAAAGGGTATGTATTTGAAATCAGACTTTTTTCAATAAATATGAAACAAATGAAATTTATCGAAAAGGCGTTAGAAGAAAACCCTTCGTTGCAAGTTATTTCATAAAAATCTACTAAATACAATCCTTTTTTCAAATAAATATCAAAAAATACCCCAAAGAGGTACCACTGATCAGCAGCATTTGACATGTAACGATTGCCAGGATTTGATCAATAATATTTATCTTGTCGATTACAATAGTTTTTCTGTTTGTGATTTATCGAATATTCAATACATACTTAATCAATCAGTTAAAACAGTTTTAATGTAAACCTCGAAAAATAACCCTTAGTAAGTATTAATTTTCTTAGTAGGATGAATTTCATATCAAAAGACACATAATGACAGGAATATCAAAATTAATCAACAGAAATTTTATTGGATTGATACTTGGAATTATAACATGTGCAGGAATAATAATTTTTACTGATCTGAAACCTGGTTATCCTCAGATGACTTATGCTCTGGCAGTAACTTCCCTGATGGCCATCTGGTGGATAACTGAAGCCCTTCCTCTCGCTGTTACTGCACTGGTTCCAATTGTGCTTTTCCCATTATTTGGAATCATAGATGGACGGGATATTTCTTCAGTATACTTAAATGATATAATTTTTCTCTTTATCGGTGGATTTATAATGGCACTGGCAATGGAGAAATGGAACCTTCACAAACGAATAGCATTGAAAATTCTCATCATTATTGGAGTAAGCCCGGGAAGGATTCTTCTTGGATTTATGCTTTCCACTTTCTTTTTATCAATGTGGATTTCAAATACTGCTACAACAATGATGATGATCCCAATAGTGCTATCTGTAATCATTGGCCTTGAAAAAATAATTGGAAAAACTGAAATAATCAATTTTTCTACTGGTCTTATTCTGGGAATAGCATATTCATCATCCATTGGAGGAATGGCCACATTAGTTGGATCTCCAACAAATCTCATTTGTCCTAAAATGCTTACAATGCTTTTTCCACATGCACCACAAATAAGTTTTGCCAATTGGTTCTTTATGGCTTTACCTATCAGTGTGACTATGTTTATCTTTGCTTGGATCCTCCTGTTTTTCATATATAAACCTAAAAAAAATTGGGAAGGGATAAGCTCTGACACGTTTAGAAAACAATATATGGAGTTAGGTTTGAAAACAATGGAGGAAAAAATTGTTTTTTCCTTGTTTATACTGCTTGTATTTCTTTGGATTTTCAGGGCTGACATTGTAATTGGAAATTTCAAAATTCCTGGCTGGTCGAACATATTAAACTATCCCAAATTTATAAATGACGGAACAATTGCCATTGGTATAGCTTTAATATTTTTTATAATTCCTTCCCAGTCAATGCCTGGCACAAAATTGATGGATTGGAAGACTGCCAACAAATTACCTTGGAATATTGTTCTTCTTTTTGGCGGAGGATTTGCTCTGGCCATGGGTTTTGAAAAAACAGGATTGTCAATATGGTTTGGTGAGCAACTCAGCTGGACAAAAGGAATCAATGTATATTTAATCATACTTGCGATTGTTACAATGATGTCTTTACTTACTGAGCTTACCTCTAATGTAGCATCTACCCAAATGCTTCTTCCTGTATTTGCCAGTCTTGCTGTAAGCAGTGGTAATAATCCTCTTTTATTAATGATCCCGGTAACATTTGCATCCTCCCTGGCCTTTATGCTTCCTACTGCAACCCCACCCAATGCTATTATATTTGGAACCGATCGAATAACAATACCTCAAATGGTGCGTACTGGATTCTTACTCAATATTATAGGAATACTATTAATTCTCTTATTCACCATGCTTTCCGGTGGCAATATCTTTGATGCAAAACCTGGTATTTTACCCGAATGGGCTTTGATGAAAACTCCTTAGATGTGAAGTTTTCATATATATTCACATTTTCATATTTTTATGCTATTCTTTGTTAATTCTTCCTTGTTTACTTCTTAAAACATGAACTTCAGCATCACATTAGCAATTTATTCTTAAAGGTTAACTTGAGAAGGTTATTCTGGTATGCATTTTATTCCAGGGGTGAAGCCCCTTATTATCAATATTTTACCCCGATGGGGTAATTCCATACACCTTAATGAGTGTAGCGTAATTCTTAATTTGCCTCTTGCTCACATTATCGCATCATCACGAATTCTAAGATTAAACCAAGTTTTTCAACAAAAATTTTGTTTATAAG
>CAZKMG010000307.1:0-4914 GCA_964553465.1 uncultured Bacteroidaceae bacterium | reverse complement strand
ATTGAGCAGGGTGAATGGGAAAGATGCCATCACAATTATGGTGATAAATGATGCTCAGGCTAATATCATTGAACTATCTCATGCTTTGAAAGAAAGGATTAAAGAGCTTAATAGTGAATTCTTTCCCTATGACATTGAAATAGTTATACAGGAGAACTCGGCTGAACTGATGGAGAAAAACATCAACGAAATTATGCAAATGGCCGCTATTGGAGGTTTGCTGGCCATTTTTATCCTGTGGATTTTCCTTCGCAATATAAGGTTAGTATTAATAGTTGCACTGACAATACCCATTTCCATTTACACTGCCTTTAATTTTTTCTATGGATTCGGTATTACTATAAACAGTCTTACACTCGTCGGCATTGCACTGGCTGTCGGAATGCTCCTTGATAACAGCGTAGTTGTACTTGAAAACATCTACAGGCTTAGATCTTATGGTGTTAAAGCAACAGAGGCCATTGTAAAAGGTACAATTGAAGTCTGGCGATCCATTTTTGCATCTACTCTTACAACGATCACTGTATTCCTGCCATTTATTTTTTCATCGAATTACATGGTTAAGTTACTGGGTAAACATATTGGTGTATCCATTGTATCCACTCTGTCGGTCTCATTGCTTGTTTCTTTGCTGCTCATTCCAATGATTTTAAATGTAATACTTCATAGGAGGAGTATTAAAAGCAATGTGTACCGGAAGGTTTCCCTTGATAACCGTGGAATAAGGTTATATGTACTTTTTCTTAAAACTGCACTTCGGAATCCTGTTGGAACTATTATACTGGTTCTCTTTTTATTTTTTATAACAATATTTTCCTGTCTTTCAGTAAGTTTAAATAAAATGCAGGAGGTTGAAACATCCCAGGTTAAAGCATATATGACAATGCCGACTGGCAGCACGCTGGAATATTCTGATAGCCTGGTTGTTCAGTTAGAAAACAGGATTAAGGGAATCGGTGAGATTGAAGATGTGATCAGTAAAATCGGTGAGGAAGAAGCAAATATTACGATTACACTAAAACAGGACTATCAGGATATTAATGATCGTACACTGGGTGAAATTAAAAATGATATTGCAAAAAAAATCGGGGAAATCCCTCCTGCAACTATCAATTTTAATACTCCTTCCAATCCACAGAGTTTTCTTGGGAGTAGTGGTGGCAGAAGGTCCGGCACAGCCGGTCTTCAGCAAATGATGGGAATTGGTTCCGAATCAGAATATGTGGTTATAAGGGGACAGGATTTTGATTTAATGATGGAAGTGGCAGATTTTCTAAATACTGCTTTTAGTGACCTGGATGAGATAAAGAATTCAGCAATTTCTGTAAGGGAAAACCAGCCTGAAGTTCATATCAACTTTGATTACCGGTTGATGAGTGATTATAACCTTTCTCTTACGGACGTTGTTTCTGAATTAAATTCCTTTCAGAATGAGGTTTCATCAGGTGTAAATTTTAAGCATGGAACCGAAGAGTATGAGATCATGATCAAGTACAATGATTCTGGAGGTGAGGTCCAGGAAACCAGGAACAAAACACTTGACGAATTACGCGTTCTGCCTATTAAATCTCAGGATACAAGTGTGCATGAAATTCAGACTTTTGCTAATATTTATACAGATAAAGGTTTGAGAGAAATACAACGATTGAACCAGATTAAAGAAATCGAATTGAGATATTCTTTTCAGGATGAAATATACAATTCAAAGGTATTACTGAATCAGTCACAACAGAAAATCCTTGATGTTATTGATCAGGCTGGTATTCCGGCCGGAATTGGGGTTGAATTGGTTCAGGAAGAATCTGACTTAAATGAATTTTATACTCTTATTGGGATTGCGATGATTTTAATATATATGATTCTTGCATCTGTCTTTGAATCCCTGGTTACACCTTTCGTATTATTATTCACTATTCCACTTGCTGCACTGGGCTCATTCCTTTTTCTGACTATTACCGGAAATTCACTTTTTAACTCAAATACCCTCATGGGATTTCTTATTTTACTGGGAGTTGTGGTGAACAATGGCATCCTTTTAATTGATTTCACAAATATTTTAAGAAAACGGGGATATCGTATGTCAAGAGCACTGCTCACAGCAGGTTTATCACGTATCCGTCCAATCCTGATTACAGCAGTGACAACTTGTGTAGCAATGGTTCCACTGGCAATGGGAAATACCGAGTATATGAAAGTCATAGGTGCTCCGTTTGCCATAACGGTGATAGGTGGTTTGTCAGTGAGTACTATGCTTACCTTAATTTTTATCCCAACCTTGTATAGCGGTCTTGAAACGGCTCTTAAATGGTTCAGGAATTTAGGATGGTTAGTAAAGTATATTTTACTATTCTTAATGGCTACAGGGATCTTCTTTAGTATAACCGCTGTGGATAACTTTGTTTGGATGTTAGCAGACATATTTCTGGTTATCGCAGGTTTCCCAGGTTTATTCTGGTTTATTTCCTCGAGCCTTCGTAAAGCCAAAATACAAATTATTGCCCCGGATGAAGAGATTCGTATACGAATCAGAAATCTTGTAAAGATTTATGGAAGGGACAATCGTTTTATTAGGGAATTAAAAACAGGGAATACCCTAACGCATAAGGCTGAACTTGCAAAACCCGATTTAAACAGCAAACTACAGGGACTTTTTTGGCAAATTCCAGCCATAGTATATCTAATTTATTTCAATTGGTTCTATCTTACACAACAATTCTGGCAGGTTTTTATAGCGATCTCAATTTATATTTTTATTCTGTCTATTTTAAAAGGTTTTATTAATATTATTGCTAAGCATAAGCACTTATTAATATTTATATACAATTTAATTCTTTACTTCATTCCTCTTTTATTCCTTACTATTTTGCAACTCAAATGGAATAACCTTTCACTTTCAATAGTTTATTTTTTAATATGGTATTTAATTCTTGCTTTGAGGGCAGCATCTAAAATCAGGAAATCGACTTATTTTAACATCAATAACATCCCATGGTATTTTCGTTGGTTTATCAAAATGGTGTCTAATATTCCTGGTATGGGTAAGGAAAAGGAAACATTTAAGGCATTAAAAGGAGTCTCGTTTGATATTGAAACTGGAATGTTCGGTTTACTGGGACCCAATGGAGCCGGGAAATCTACACTAATGCGGATAATATGTGGGATTCTTGAACAGAGCTATGGTAAAATTTGGATTAATGCATTTGACACGAAATTAAAACGTGAGGAATTGCAGGGACTCATAGGGTACCTTCCTCAGGAATTTGGTATGTATGAGAATATGACAGCTCATGACTACCTTGATTATCAAGCTATTTTAAAGAATATTAAGGATAACAATATTCGTGAGGAGCGAATTAAAAGTGTTCTTTCACTCGTTCATATGACTGATCATAGTAATAAGAAAATCGGGTCATTTTCAGGTGGGATGAAACAACGTATTGGTATTGCGCAGGTACTTTTACATCTTCCTAAAATTCTTGTGGTGGATGAACCAACAGCCGGACTTGATCCACGGGAACGAATCCGTTTCCGCAATCTATTAGTAGAATTAAGTAAAGGACGAATAGTAATTTTCTCCACTCACATTATTGAGGATATTTCAAGTTCATGTAATATAATGGCAGTTATAAATAAAGGGGAAGTTATTTACCAGGGCACACCCCGCGGAATGGCAGAAATCGCAAGAGGAAAAGTATGGAGGGTTATCCTGGCTGCTTCAGAATTTGAAGTAAAAACAAAACATTTACTGGTGCTTCATCACATGCGTGATGGTGATAAAATCAGGGTCCGTTGTCTGAGTGATTCAAAACCTTTTAAAAATGCCGTGGAGGAATCAGCATTACTTGAAGATGCTTATATATGGTTATTACGTTCAAAAAATATTTCAGTTAATGTTAAAGAATATTAGATATATCAATATTTTTAAACTTGTCAGGTATAATCTCATCATAGTTTTCGGTGGGAAATTTATACTTTTTGTTTTTGCCGCATTTGCCTTTTTTCTTATTTTCGGAACTATTGCTGCATTGAACGACCAGAGTATGGAAATCAAGGATGTGTATGGTCTCCTTACCTTACCTGCTGTGCTACTTGTTTTTTATCCTACTGTTTTCGGGATTCAGAAAGATGCAGATTTTCGCACCCTGGAAATTATTTTCGCAATTCCCGATTATCGTTATAAAGTATGGCTTCTGCGCCTTTTTCTTGTCTTTGTAATTTCTTTCGTTCTTTTATTCCCATTCACCTTATTGGCTCATTTGATGCTGATAAGCATACCTATATTCCCAATGATATTACAGCTTACTGTTTTAATTGTTTTTGTTGGTTCACTTGCCTTTTGCCTATCAACTATTATTAAAAATGGAAATGGTACAGCAGTAACCATTATTATTATCGGATTAATATTTATGATCCTTGGCGATAGTCTGCAAAACTCAATGTGGAATATTTTTTTAAATCCTTTTGGAAATCCTTCAAACATGAATGAAGTGCTATGGACAGAAATTATTTTTAAGAATCGTGTTTTCCTGTTATCAACATCTTTTATTTTTCTGCTTCTAGGTTTATTTAACCTCCAACAACGGGAAAAGTTTATACGATGAATATCTTTTTCTCTACGAATATTTTATCCTCCGCAATTCTCCTTTCAGGGATAATATTTGGGGGTTTTTAAGAAAAAAAAAGAGGCTTATTAAAGCCCCTTAATGATAGTAGAATCCCTTAAAATCTACTTTTTATCATAAACAAGTTTCATTTTTCTTTCACCTTGTTGTGATGTTCTGGTAGAATTAATTGTAAGGGTTTTACCTCCATCGGTTAATGTCCAAACTTCGGTGCCTTTTGACTCTCTTGTTTCCCCATTCATTTCAAATGAGGTCGTGGTGGCAATATTGAGTGATTTATTGTCAGCCGACC
>CAZKMG010000306.1:0-4917 GCA_964553465.1 uncultured Bacteroidaceae bacterium | reverse complement strand
GATCAGTAGGATAATTAGTGCATTGTTTCTACAGATCTAGGGAAATAACAATTTTAATAAATATGAGTTTACTCCAATGAATGAATAACGAGTCCACTTCTCAATTTAGGTTCAAACCATGTAGTTTTAGGCGGCATGATGTTACCAGAATCAGCTATATCTATTAACTGCTTCATACTTACGGGATATAGTGCGAAGGCTGCTTTCATCTCACCATCATCAACCCTCTTCTTCAATTCTTCAAGTCCACGTATTCCTCCAACAAAATCAATCCTGTTTGATTTTCGTAAATCAACAATATTAAGAACCGGTGTTAATATTTCCTGAGAAAGAATTGTCACATCAAGACAGCCAATAGGATCAAGATCATTGAATGTACCTGGTTTAGCTGTCAGTGAATACCACGTGCCTTTCAAATACAAGCTGAAGTTATGCAAGTATGCAGGTTTGTAGATGGAATCACCTTTTTTTTCAACCACAAAACTTGAAGAAATCTTTTCTATAAATTGGGTATCGATTAATCCATTAAGATCTTTAACCAGACGATTATAGTCAATAATTGTAAGCTGATTTGCAGGAAAATGTACTGCCAGGAAATAATTATATTCCTCAGTTCCATTGTGGTTTTTGTTGTTTTTCTTTCTTTCATTTCCAACCAGCGCAGCTGCTGCTGTTCTGTGATGACCATCAGCAACATAAGTATATGGGATATCTTCTCTGAATATTTTCTCTATTTGTTTGATGATGGTTTTATCTCTAATTACCCAGAAATGATGTCCAACACCATCCTGTGTTGAAAAATCATATTCTGCTTTATCTTTAATTGTTGCAGAAATAATAGTGTCAAGATCTTTGTTTTGGGGAAAAGCAAAAAAAACCGGTTCTGCATTAAAATTAGTTATCCGGATATGGTTCATCCTGTCTTCTTCCTTATCAGGCCTGGTTAGTTCATGCTTCCGTATTATATTGTTCATATAATCTTCTACTGCTGCACATCCAACGATACCATACTGTGTTTTACCCCGCATTGTCTGGGCATAAATGTAAAAACACTCTGTTGAATCCTGAATAAACATTCCTTCATCAATTAGTTTCATAAGATTATCTTTCCCTTTTTGATATACAATTGATGAGTGTAAATCAACATCCAAAGGGAGATCTACTTCTGGTTTTACAACATGAAGGAATGAATGCGGATTCATTTTCACTTCTTCCCTGGCCTCTTCAGAATTTAAAACATCATAGGGTCTGGAAACAATTTTATCCACAAACTCCTTCTTTGGGCGAAAACCTTTAAAAGCTTTGATTATTGCCATGCAGGTGATTTTTAAATAAAAAGCAAAAGACCCACCCGGGTGCTTCCTCTTCCGGATAATGATTCAATCTTGATGGAATTATTTGTTTACCTGAAAAGTTTTGTCACCTTTTTCCAGGAAATTAATAATTTGCTTTGCAGCAGCAACTCCAGCATTCATATTTGCCTCAGCAGTTTGGGCGCCCATTTTTTTAGGAGTAGTGAAATACCTTCCGGTATATTTTACCAGTTCATCTTTACAATCCGGAATAATATCAGATGCATAGCGAAAATCCAATCGTTCAGCAAACATTTTTATAAGAGACGGTTCATGTATGATTTCTTTTCGTGCTGTATTTACGAGTGTTGCTCCTTGAGGCATGATTTTCATTAAATCAAAATTAATTGATTCCCTTGTTTCCAGGGTTAGTGGTATATGAAGAGAAATATACTGGCATTTACTAAATAGGTCAACTGCTGAATCTTCACATTTAATTCCATCATTTTCAATCATTACACGATCAATAAAAGGATCATATGCATAGACTTTCATTCCAAAACCTTTAGCTATCATTGCCACGATCCTTCCAACATAACCATAGGCAAGGATTCCAATTCTCTTTCCCCGTAATTCAGTGCCTGTTGATCCGTCAAAACCACCGCGATTAAGATGAATCAACATTCCAAATACAAGTTCAGCCACAGCATTTGAGTTCTGACCGGGAGTATTCATTACAACTACTCCCTTGGAAGTGGCTGCATCCAGATCGATATTATCGTAACCAGCTCCTGCCCTTACAACAATTTTTAACTTTTTAGCAGCTTCTAAAACTGTTTTATCAATTTTATCAGATCGAACAATGATCGCATCAACATCTGCGACAGCTTTGTGCAGCTCTGCTACACTAATATATTTTTCAAGCAGTGCAAATTCATATCCCGCATCATTGACTACTTTCTGTATATTCTGCACTGCGACTTTTGAAAACGGTTTTTCTGTTGCAACTAAAATCTTTTTCATAAATATTGGATTAAATGAAGTGATTAAAATTTCTTCTCAAATTCCTTCATGGTCTCAACGAGGGCGGCAACACTCTCGTAAGGCATAGCATTATAAATAGATGCCCTGAATCCACCCACTGATCGATGACCCTTCAGTCCAACCATCCCTTTTGAACTGGTGAACTGATTAAATTCATCTTCATGTTCTTTATAATTATCATTCATAATAAAACAGACATTCATAATAGATCTGTCATTAAGATCAGGTATAGTAGGTTTGAACATCTTATTGCGATCAATTTCAGCATAAAGAAGATCAGCCTTTCTAATATTTTCATGATGCAGTGCTTTTAAACCACCTTTTTGTTTATACCATTTTAAGGTTTGAAGAGCAGCATAAATAGCAACACAAGGTGGAGTATTATACATAGATTGATTTTCTGCATGAATTTTATAGTTCATCATCGTAGGTACGGGTTTCTGAGCACTTTCCATAAAATCGTTCCTGATAATTACAAAAGCAACACCTGCAGGTGCGAGATTTTTCTGAGCCCCGCCATAAATTAGTGCGTATTTGGAAACATCCATTGGTCTACTGAAAATATCGGATGACATATCAGCAATCAAAGGAACAGGAACACTCATATCAGTTTTAATTTCAGTTCCAAAAATGGTATTATTTGTAGTAATATGAAAGTAATCAGCATCGGACGGAACTTTCCACCCTTTTGGGATGTATGAATAATTTTTATCTTTAGAAGACGCAACCACTTCTATATCACCAATTATTTTTGCTTCCTTGATTGCTTTGGATGCCCATGATCCTGTATCAAGATAGGCAGCTTTCTTACTCAAAAAATTAAGTGGAACTTGTGCGAACTGTAAACTCGCACCACCCTGGAGGAAAAGTACTGAATAGCTAGCAGGAATGTCAAGCAATTCTTTGAACAAGGTAATGGCTTCTTCATTCACTGCAATAAACTCCTTACTCCTATGAGATATTTCCATGATAGATAATCCAGATCCGTTAAAATCAAGCACTGCTTTTGCTGTGTTTTCAATGGTAAATGGTGACAAAATCGAGGGTCCTGCGTAAAAATTATGTTTTTTCATAGTATATGAATTATAAATAAAAATAAATTACAATAATAATTCTGTTATAAAAATAACAATTAATTTATGATTTCACCTTAGCCAAATTATTACAGTTAATAAATTCGTCAAATTGTTAATTAATTCTCAATCTTATCCTCCTCCTTCAAAGGTATAAGGTAATTTTCATGAAGCATGGGAATAATTTCAGTTAAATCATGTGTATGGCAATATTCCAAGACATCATCAAGATTATTTTTTTTAAGCCTATGTCTTTGAGCTGCTTTCTCAATATACCCAAGGGGATTATTTTTACCAATTTTCCATAAATCAAGAGCTGCTGATGCAGAGTCGCAGATAGTATAAAAATCTTTGTACTTTAGTAATTTTTCAACTAAAGCCCCCGCAAAAAATGTATCCTCAAGACTAAATTTGTTTTTCCATCCTGCACAAAGTATGAGGACATTCCTTTCTGCTTTATAAATATATTTAGCAACAGCAGAAATATTTAAAAATGATCCTATAATAACTTTATAACCTGATGAGGCAAGATGAATAGACTGTGTTCCATTCGTTGTACTGTAAACTATTTCTTTACCTCTTACCCTTTCGGCTGAAAAGTTAAAAGGTGAATTCCCGAAATCCGCAAAGTCCCTAACAATTCCATCCCGTTCAGCGGCCACCATATATCCTTTTTCTTTCAATCCCCTGGCTTCTTCCAAGGTCTCAACAGGGATAATTTTACTTACCCCATTTATGAATGCAGCACAAATTGCGGAAGAAGCCCTTAAAATATCCACAACCACCACTAAGGCATCAGGATTTTCAAAGTATTTATACAATGCAGGTGTGAAACACACTTCAATCCAGTTTTTTCGTGTTGCAGGCATCAGATGAATTATTTCGAAGGATAAAATGGTAAACTTACAACTTTTGCTTTAAGATCTTTATTTCTGATGCGAATAAAAATTTCTTTTCCAGGAGTTGTATACTCTGATTTAATATAGGCCATGCCGATCCCTTTTTTAAGACTGGGAGACATAGTTCCTGAGGTTACCTTACCTATTTCATTGCCCATGGAATCAATAACTTCGTAATGCTGTCGAGGTATTCCGCGCTCAACCATTTCAAAGCCAATTAATTTTTCTGATATCCCTTCAGTTTTTTGTTTCTCTAACAAACTCCGGTCAATAAAGTTATTACCTTCTACAAATTTTGTAATCCAACCAAGACCTGCTTCTATTGGAGAAGTTTCTTCGTTTATTTCATTCCCATACAGACAATATCCCATTTCCAGCCGAAGCGTATCTCTAGCAGCGAGGCCTGCAGGCTTTAAACCATATGGCCTACCGGTTGTCATGATTTTTTCCCATATACCTGGTCCTGCTTCATTATAAAAATAAAGTTCAAACCCACCTGATCCGGTATATCCGGTATTTGAAATAATTACTTCTTTTTCACCGGCAAACTCCCCTTTAATAAAGTGGAAGGATTTAAGATTTTTTAAATTTACAGGTGTTAGGGCTTGT
>CAZKMG010000305.1:0-4918 GCA_964553465.1 uncultured Bacteroidaceae bacterium | reverse complement strand
TACTACATATGGCTGAAGGTTACCTGCTGATTAGCTTTCTTCTCTTTTTCATTGCCTGCTTTTCATTCTCCCTTGGCCCTGTGGTTTGGGTAATTTTATCGGAAATATACCCGACAAAAATCAGGGGACGTGCCATGTCGGTTGCCACTTTGGTAACCTGGATTGGCACTGCAATTATCGGGCAATTAATCCCAGTTTCATTAACCACAATTGGGCCAGCCTTCACGTTTTGGGTATTCGCTGTGTTTTGTTTCCCCACTATCTATTTAGGCTGGAAAATTTTACCCGAAACACAAGGGAGAACGTTGGAAGAAATTGAAAGATACTGGCTTAAATATTAAATATAATAACCTCAATTCCAATAAATAGGATTTGTAAAATCTGAATATAAAAATTAGTCAATTGTAAAAAATGAAATGATGAGGTCAACGGGTAAATTGAAAGCAACATGGGTATTGGTAGCCATAATTCTTAATTATATTTTGTCTTTTGGACGACAACCCATTTATCTTGATTCAACGCAATCCATTGATAAGCGAGCAGAAGACCTTCTTTCGCGAAGGACACTAGAAGAAAAGGTTGGGCAATTGAATTTGCCATCGGTGTATATAAATCCATTTGGGAGAGATATAACGAATATATTTTTTAGTATGAGGCAGTTTGTTGAAGAGACTCTCATAGAGATCGATCCTTATGGAGGCTTTTACCCTTGCTAATGAAAATTTTACTGGATGGAACACGCCAACAGGCAAAATTTTTCATTGAAATGCAGAAAATAGTAAATAAGGAAATTCGTTTAGGGATACCCTTATTGCAGATTGAGGAAGCACCATATGGTTTTATGTGTGCAGGAGGCACTGTTTTTCGGGAAGGTTTGACCATTGCTAACAGATGAAATATGGAATTAGTAAGAAGGATCTATAAAGCTGGTGCCAAAGAAGGCAGGGTTGCGAATGTGTATATATTATGTATTTTAGTTAGTGATATGAATATCGGGACCGGATCCCGTCCAACAAAGGTTATAGGGTCGTTTTACTGGATGGGATACGGGAGCATGGTCCAGGAAGCCATACTTTGATCATTAAACGTAAACTCACAGATCATGAAGACATGCACTAAAAACTGCTATCATTCTTTTACCATTGTACTGATCCTGATTACCCTGGCAGGTCTAATGGTACAATGCAAAAAAGTGGGAAATAAGGATCCATTCCCGGAAGCTGAAATCTTCACACAACCGCCACCGGTATACAGGGCATATGCTGGGACAGGTTGGAACCTAGCCAGGATTAACGAGGAAGAAGCCCGGGGCCAGATCAACCATTATCATGAGCGCGGTTTCGGAGGTGTCTTTATATCAGCCGGCCATGGTAATGCAGGGAATCTTCCGGAATCATATGTAGAACAGGGGAGATCCTTTATGAGGCTTGGCAGGCAAGGTATCATATATCTCGACAGCACCTTTATCAAACTGTATCGGGCAATCCTGGAAGAAGCAGAGAAACTTGGCATGAAAGTGATTCTTTATGATGATTATCACTTTCCGACAGGACAGGTTGCAGGGCAGTTTTTTCAGCAATTCCCTGAATTTATGGCTGCCCGGCTGGATAAGGTAGAAAAAGATCAGCAGGGAGAAGGAGTGATAACCCTGGAGGTCCCGGAAGGCACATACCTTGGTACTGCTCTGGTGAACCTGGAAAGCCTTGAAACTACTGATGTAAGTGAACGGTTCAATGATGGTAAGGTCACCTGCCCTGTTCAGGAAGGGGTATGGAAACTTATGGCTTTCTACCTGGATCATAATGCGGTACTGAAGATCCGTAATCCAGGAATCATGAATTATATTGAAGAAGAAGCAGTGAAAAAATTTCTGTCTATAAGCTATGATAAGTTCTACCAGGGTTTCGGGGAGTATTTCGGGAATGTAATACCCATGAGCTTTTACGATGAGCCCTCTCTACATTGGCTCGATGGCCGGATCTGGTCTTCCACATTGAATGAAAAGTACCGGGAGAGATTTGGGGAGTCTCCGATCAAGTATTACCCGGCTCTTTGGTACGATATCGGGAACCAGACGGCTGCAGCGCGAAATGCCATTTACGGACTGAGGGCGGAGATGTATGCTGATGCATTTGTCAAACAGATCCATGAGTGGTGTGTGCAACATCATATAAAGCTTTCCGGACACATGGACCAGGAGGAAATCGCCAATCCGGTCATGAGCAATGGTGACCTGATGAAAGTGTTTGAGTATCAGGATGTACCTGCGGCAGATGACATTTTCTGGTGGGGAAGATCGAATCCGGGCTATAAAATCGTTACCTCAGCTTCCTTTAATTATGATAAACCCGTTACCTGGGCAGAAACCTATGCTGCCTACCGCGCATGCGATAAGGATACCGCTTACAAGGTGGCGATGGACCAGTATGCTATGGGGATCAATATGCAGACACCTTTTCCAGGTGAGCTGGAAAAAGACTTGTCTGTGGAGGAGCTGATTGAATTCAACCGCTTTATAGGACGTTTGAGCTATATGCTACAGGGGGGAAGGCATGTTTCTGACATTGCCATACTATATCCCATTGCCTCCGCACAGGCTTACAATGTTTTCGGGGAGGGATGGGAGTATGCCTATACCGGTGGGCAAACCCCTCCCGAACTTGACTACCAGCGAGTCGGGGAGGATCTGTTCAGAAGACTCAGGATCGATTTTACTTACCTTCATCCAGAGGTATTGGATAAACGCTGCCATGTCGCTGATCACCAGCTGATCCTGGAGAATGAGGTGAACCGGGAATGTTACCGAATACTGATATTATCGGGAGGGAATACTTTGGATGTGAACAGTGCCGAGAAGATCCTTGAGTTTTACAATCATGGTGGCAAGGTGATTGCCACCAGCAGGTTGCCCATATATTCTGCTGAATTTGGAAAGGATGAGATAATCCGCTCTGCCATGACAGAAATTTTTGGGATCAGCCAGGGGGAGTTAATAAAGAACCGTATGGATATACCCCAGCCATATATAGAAAATGCAAATTCGTCAGGAGGAATGTCATTCTTTATCCCGGTTTCCAATTCTAAATTGCTTGATAAAGTTCTGTCCCTATGCCTTCCGGCCAGGGATGTAACATTTGATGAACCGGAGTGGGCTATTGGTGAATACGCTGAGTATCAAAGAGGGCTGAAACTGGACAGTCCTGAATGGGTGGAAAATCAGAAACCCAGGTATGACGGGGCATTGACCTATATTCATAAAGTCAAAAATAATCATGATGTGTACTTCTTTGCAAACTCGTCTAACCGGAACGTGGATTCAAGGGTCATCCTTCGTGGAGAAAAACAACTTTCGGCCTGGGATCCCCATGAAGGAAGCATTCAGAAAATTGATAGCAGGAAGATCCTTGATAAAGGGGAAACGCTTACTGAATTCACCCTGAAGTTGTCCCCAACTCAATCCCTGTTTATCCTTGCCCCTGCAAAAGAATTAAAATGAACACAAAAATTCAAAACTTTTTATTAATCAAATTAATTATATTTTGTGAATGTTTTAATGATAAGAAAATAATGACCACAGATATATTATAAAATTTGTAAAACTATCTTACTGTGAAAAACGAAAACCTTTTGAGACTACAACACTATGGTCTATTTATGTTGACATGCTGGATCCTTGGAGTTAATTCATCCTTTGCCCAAATTAGTTGTCAGAATATAGATGTTAAACCATGCTTCATTGCTGACAATAGTGAGAGATTCAAAATAAAAGGAGATCATTTTTTTGAACCTCCTGATAATTCCCCGATGATATACAAAAATCGACTTTACCCAATTGAGCAGAGGGTGGAGGACCTTCTCTCAAGGATGACCCTTGAAGAAAAGGTGGGGCAGTTAAATATGCCCTGTGTTTATATGATTGGCAGAGATATTCCTTCAAAAACCCTTAGTGTTAAAAAACATGTTGATGGAAGTCTTTTTGATACAGGCCCGGGTGGTGGGTTTTTCACACTGGCAAATGAAATCTTATGGGAAGGTACACGCCAGCAGGCAGAGTTTTTCAATGATCTACAGAAGATGGCTATTGAAAAAACAAGGCTCGGAATACCCTTAATGGAGATAGAAGAAGGAATGCATGGATTTATGGCTCCCGGGGCAACTATTTTTCCCCAGGGCCAGGGATTGGGCGCTACATGGAATTTGGATCTGATTAAGGAAGTTTTCGCTGTTGCTGCTGAAGAAGCCAGGGCAGTGGGAGTACATCAGCTACAGTCCCTACAGGTTGAACCTAACAGGGATCCACGTCATGGCAGGAATCAGCATACATTCAGCGAGGATACTTACCTATGCTCAAGGTTAGCAGAATCTGTTGTAAGAGGGATACAGGGTGATGATATCGCCTTAAACAATAAGGCAATTTCCGGTTTAGGTTGTTTTCCCGGCCAGGGACAGGGTTTGAACGGAGTGAACCGTGGTCACATGGATATTTCTGAAAGGATACTGAGAGAAGTATATCTTCCCATCTGGGAAGCAGGTATAAACGCGGGAGCACTGGGAGTTATGGCTACGCACCCTGCCATTGACGGTTATCCTAACCATGGTTCTGAGTTTCATCTCACCAAAATCCTCCGTCAGGAACTTGGATTTAAAGGAGTCGTGGTTAGTGAAGGTGCAAATACCAGTTGTCTAACTTATGAAAGGGTAGTGGCAACAGAGAAAGAAGCGGGCCCAATAGTTCTTAAGGCGGGAGTGGATATTAATATTACAACGGAATCAGGCTATATAAAAGATATGATCGATAATGTCAATGAAGGACTTGTATCGATGGACCTGCTGGACAGGGCTGTTAGGCGTATCCTGAGAATGAAATTCATGTTGGGTTTATTTGAAAATCCGTATGTTGACCCGGAAAGAGCTGTTA
>CAZKMG010000304.1:0-4925 GCA_964553465.1 uncultured Bacteroidaceae bacterium | reverse complement strand
ATCGCTTTGCCGGTATTCTTCGCAATCGATATGGTATGGCTTGGACTTGTGGCAAAAAATTTCTACAACAAACAAATCGGTTTTTTAATGAAACCGGATATTAATTGGTTTGCTGCGATAATATTCTATTTATTATTTATCGCAGGACTTATTGTATTTGTCATTTTACCTGCACTTGAAAAGCAATCCTGGATACGGGCACTTTTAACCGGTGCACTTTTTGGTCTCGTTACTTATGCTACTTACGATTTATCAAACCTTGCAACCGTGAAAGATTGGCCACTCATTGTAACTATAGTTGATCTTGTATGGGCGATGGTATTAGCAGCTTCTGTTTCAGTAATAAGCTATCTCATCGCTTCTAAAGTAATTTAATAATTAATCCCTGAATATAATTGTGAATAACTTGGTAATTCTATATAATAAAAGTTAAACGCAATGGTGCAAAGGTGCAACTTTATAACACATTTGAAAATTTCCTGAACTTTAATTTGCTGTCAGATTATGGCTGAGTACCTTTATAATTTTCAGTATATGTTTGCTTATATGCATAATTTTATTTCAATTTCAAGGTAAAATAAGAGAATGAAAATTCTTCTTACTGGTTCTACCGGCTATATTGCCCAGAGATTGCTCCCGGTTCTGCTTGAAGACGGGCATGAGGTAATTTGCTGTGTTCGCGACAAAAGTAGGTTTAATGCAAAAAAATATTCTACACCCAGATTGAGTGTGATAGAGGTAAATTTTTTAAAAACAGAGACACTGAAAAATATACCTTTTAACATTGATGTGGCTTACTACCTTATTCATTCAATGTCAAGCACTACGGGTGATTTTGAGGAGTTAGAGAAAATTTCTGCATTAAATTTCAAAGAACGAATTCAGAATACAGAAGCGAAGCAGGTCATTTATCTTAGTGGGATTGTTAATGAAGTAAAATTATCAAAACATCTGCTTTCGAGAAAAAATGTTGAGGAAATATTATCATCAGGTTCCTTTGCTTTAACTACTTTGCGGGCTGGAATTATCATAGGTTCGGGGAGTGCATCCTTTGAAATCATTCGGGATCTGGTCGAGAAATTACCAATAATGATTGCCCCCCGTTGGCTTCATACCAAATCACAACCTATCGCTATCAGGAATGTAATTGAATTTCTCAGTGGGGTTCTACTAAACAAGCAAACATTTAATAATAGTTATGATATAGGTGGTCCAGATGTCCTAACTTATAAGGAAATGCTTTTAAAATTTGCTAAAATCAGAGGACTGAAAAGAAAAATTATTGTTGTACCTATTTTCACTCCAAGGCTTTCTTCCTACTGGCTGTATTTTGTTACTTCAACATCTTATTCCCTGGCAATTAACCTGGTGAATAGTATGAAGGTTGAGGTGGTATGTAAAGAAAATAACCTAAAAGAATTACTGTCAATTGAACTGATCGGGTATGAAAAAGCGATTGAATTAGCTTTTGATAAGATTCAACAAAATCAGATTCTATCAAGCTGGAAAGATGCCTTGACAAGCGAAACCCTTAACCTGGGAATATCTCATCATATTGAAGTTCCTGTAAATGGTTGTTTTAAAGATGTTCGTAAAAGACAAGTTAACAATCATAATGAGGTATTAAATAAAATATGGTCAATTGGTGGTACAACAGGATGGTATTATGCCAATTGGGTGTGGGCTTTCAGGGGATTCCTGGATAAATTACTGGCTGGTGTCGGGCTCAGACGTGGCCGAAAACATCCGAATGAGGTTTCGGCTGGTGAATCTCTTGATTTCTGGAGGGTATTATTAGCAAGCAAAGAAGAAAAGAGATTACTTCTCTATGCAGAAATGAAATTACCTGGAGAAGCCTGGCTGGAATTTAAAATTGACCATGATAATTTTTTATACCAAACAGCCACATTCAGGCCCTTGGGGATTGGGGGAAGGCTTTACTGGTACTTACTTTTACCTGTCCATTTATTGATTTTTAATGGAATGATAAAGAAATTAACGGAGGGAGATAAAAAACTTAAATAAAATCATCAATAAATTTTTTCATCCTGTCGTAATGGGATCCGGTCCAATAAATTCGCTCACAATTGGGACATTTTTTAAATTTGTGATAATACTGCCTGGTCTTAGGTAATAAAAGGTGCATGATTTCCTTTTTTGAAACATCCTCAAGCAAACTATTACATTCCAAACAACGGGAAAAAAGCCGAAGCTGACTTTTCAAATCAAAGCGAACGAATACTTCTTTCAATTGCTCATCAAGATGTTGAGAACGTACCCAATAACCATGAGTCACAGTTTTATTTTTCAGTAAATCAATATCCCGTGTCAAGATGATTCTTTTATTCAAAATAGAGAGATAAATAATTTCCTGATCGTTATAGCCCGTCTGATAATATGTGTCAAAGCCAAACAATCTTAGGTACTTTGAAAGTTTTCCAAGATGAACATCAAGGATAAATTTTAATTCACGCAGGGGTTTTTCTCTCAAATGTGTTACACATGTGATGTCAAAGCTTTCAAAAACTGGATAAACCGATACTGAATCGGCATTCTTAAGCTTATATGAGAAATCGACAGAAAGACTGTTGACGAGAATAAGATCAACCTCAATATGCGGTACACCTATGGCCTCGATTGCATTTTTAACTGAAGGATTTCCCGAAAAAGAATAGCTAAAATTTTTCTTCCTTTTTTCCAGAGGTAGAAAATCATTTAATTCCTCATAAAACCTGAAATTGGCAAGGTTCATATCCAGAGTATATTAAAATACTCACTTTCAACAGGTCAGGTGAAGGATAAGATTGGTATGTGGATCATTGAGGTATTTTATAGCTTCAGGAGTACTCATTGCAACCAGTTCAACTCCTTTTTGGACAGCCAGATCAAAAACTTCATCCATTATAGGCATGTTTGATGTATGGCCTGTACCAATAATCAGGCGGTAACAATCCCATGGTATATTCTCCTCCTGTGAAAGTGGTGTATGTCCGAATCTGTCCTTGTATTTTTTGGATCCTGCCTTTTCTCTCTTCTGAATAGCACCATGATCAATAATCACATCTTTCTCGTAGTTTTTCCCATCAATGGTAATCATTCCGAAACTTAAACTATTTACAATCATGAGCAAGTCCTTTTCCCTGTTTATTCATTGCGTTGTAAATTTACGAAAACTTTTAAGTTAAAATGGGAAACTTCAATCCATGGAACTTCAACTTTATTAATTATCCTGTTTCCTGAGTGTCATAAAAATCAAACTTAAAAATAATCTTATATTAAATCGAAACGATCTTTAAAAGAGTTCCTTATTTATGAAAATCGGCTTTCGGTTATTCTTCTAAAAATTAACAAATCATTGCTGATCCTAATTAGTTATGAAATCCGGCTACTTAAAATCTCCAATAAATTGTTTAAGTTCAATTTAATAGGATTGTTTTTATTCTCTGTAATATTACAGATCAATTCGAAATCTTTTTCGTCCAGGTCATATTTTTTTAATCCTGGTAATTGAAGATCAGATATAAGCTTATGAAGGAAATCAATAAACCCATCTATGTAATAATCATCTGATTTCCCTTGATTGTCAATGAATAATTTTCCCAGTTTGCAATATTTCTTTAAGGCAGCAGAATTATCATCATTTCTCCTTAATTCCCTGACATTAACGGCATTAGCCGAAGCCATAAGCGACCCGCAAACCAATCCATGAGGAATGGGATACATACCACCTATCGAGGATGCAAAACCATGTACTACACCAAGTCCTGCATTAGCAAGACATATGCCTGAAGTAAGTGCAGCAAAAGCCATTCCTGTCTTTGCTTCCAAATCCTGTCCCTCCCGGAAACTGCGTACAAGGGAAACTTTTATAGCTTTAAGCCCTTCCATAGCCAATGCATCTGTATACTCATTGGATTTAATAGAAAGGTATGATTCTGTAAGTTGCGTAAAACAGTCCATGCCGCTGGCTGAAGTAATATGTTGCGGGCATTGCAGTGTAAGTTCAGGGTCCACGACAGCAATGTCAGGAACTAAATTATCATGACGAAGTGACTTTTTAAATCCATTTATCCCTATATGCGAGATTACAGCATTTTTTGTAGCTTCACTACCTGTCCCTGAAGTAGTAGGTACTGCAATAAACGGAAGTTTTGTCCCGGGATGTTCTTTTATGCCAACCCCTTCAAGATATTCTTTTACCGATTCCCTTTTATACATCATGGCAGATATTGCTTTACCTGCATCAATGACACTACCACCACCAATACTAATAACAACATTTACTGATAAATCATTAAATCTATTAACTGTCCGGTCGATTAATTCAGGGGAAGGCTCACCAGATACGATTACATGGTGATGTCTAATACCACTATTTTTAAATGCCTGGAATAGAAGTTCGGCATGTTTGGATTTGATAAATGAATGTTTTCCGGTCACCAAAATAATCGATCCACCATATAACTTAATGATGCCAGGCAAGTTAGCAAGTTTTCCATTTTTAAAATAAATTAAAGGAAGTCTTGCAAATTGAAATGGTTTTACCATCTTATCGTGTCATTAGGTTCGATAATATTGTACTTCACACCTTGCCTTGGCTCAGCCATAAAGTCCGCAACTGTTTCGCGCCATTTCAGGTAGTGAGCCGTATTTTTATGAGTCTGGGATGCATCTTCAGTTTCGTAGGCCTCATAAATCATGAAACGGCAGGGATCATCCACTTGCTGGATAAAGTCGAAGCGTAAGTTTCCTGGTTCTTTGACCGATTCAAGGTGATTTATTTTGGTGGCATTGATAAAACTATCAACATTTTCGGGATTCACATGTACATAAACGCAGGTAACAATCATAGTTTAGAAGTTTTTATTTACAGTATTATAAATTAAATATTTTACATCACTTTAGCATGAAATATATGAAAAATA
>CAZKMG010000303.1:0-4928 GCA_964553465.1 uncultured Bacteroidaceae bacterium | reverse complement strand
GAGAGGGTGAAAAATCCACCTCCCGGACCAAAAACGTTATTATGCGTCCCTTCTGCCCATTTCCTGCATCCTTCCAGTTGCCTGTCCCTGTTTTCTTTACTGGGATCATCCCATAAAGGACGGGTTCTGCTCCCAAGCCCCCAACCAAGTTCAGTTGAATAGCATGTTGGAATGTTCATCTGCCCGACCTTTTCCTGCAGGGTCATCCTGGAAATAAGGTCGTCAATCCTTTGTTCAATAGGGTAGGAAGGATCTTTATAAATGGGTTGCTGACTGAAGGCTGTAAAACTCGTGAAAAGAGTAATTGCTATCAAGGCAGCAGCATGCCTAAAATTTCTATGTACGGTCATAATTATTTCTTTTTAATAAATACTTTACGGATTTATATTTTAACATTAAAAGTCAAACTTATTCATATTATTTCACATCGAATGATCCTTTGAGCCGGATATCTTTTGATGAACTTCCAACCATTACTTCAAATGTCCCTGGCTCAACTACAACATTCATATCCCTGTCAAGGAGCGATAAATCTTCAGGAAGGAGTTTAATTTTTATAGTCTTTACCTCACCTGGTTCTAAAGCAACTTTGGAAAATCCCTTAAGTTCTTTAACTGGCCGGGAAGTACTGCTAATTATATCATTAATATATAATTGAACAACCTCAGATCCCTTAACCTTACCGGTATTTTTTACATCCACCGATATTTCAACATCACCAGCATTATGAATTTCTTTAGGATTGATCTGGAGATTATTGTAATCAAATGTGGTATAGCTTAATCCATATCCAAATTCATATAAAGGCGTTCCTGGCATGTCAATATACCTGGCTCCATCTTTAGTCGCCGAATAATTATAATAGGCAGGTAATTGTCCGGAATGACGTGGGACAGTAATAGGCAGCTTTCCGCTCGGATTGATGTCACCAAAGAGAACTTCTGCGATAGCATTACCACCCTGTTCGCCACACATCCAGGCCTCTACGATAGCCGGGGAGTTTTCTGCAGCCCACCGGATGGATAATGGCCTTCCGTTAATCAACACGACAATAGTCGGGGTACCTGTGCTATGGACTGCTTTCAGCAGATCCTCCTGCATTCCTGTTAAATCAAGGCTTGCGACATCCCTGCCTTCTCCATTTGTCCCATATCCGTCTTCACCGATAACAACTATAGCAACATCTGCACTTTTTGCAGCTTTTTTGGCTTTTTCAATTTCGTTTACTTTATTGCCTATGATATCGCATCCTTTAACATAAGTTACTTTTGTATTGGAAGAAACTTTGTTCTTGATACCTTTCAGCACAGAAACTACTTCCTGAGGAATATTATGCGGGTAATAATCTCCAAGCTGATCAATGGGAGCATCTGCAGCAGGGCCGATTACAGCTATTGACTTGATATTCTTTTTCAGTGGCAGGGTGTTCTTTTCGTTTTTCAATAGAACAATACCTTCCCTGGATGTTTGCAGGGCAAGTTGTTTGTGCTCTTCAGAATGAACTGTTTTAACGGCTTTCTCTACGTCAACGTATGGGTTTTCAAATAGTCCCATCTGAAACTTAAGCCGTAAAATTCTTTCCACTGCCAGATCAACCTGGCTGATGGGTATTTTACCTTCGTTCACGTTTTCAATAAGGCCTCCCATATAGGCGTCTTCAATTGAAATACCTACATCTACACCTGCCTTAAGAGCCATCACACCAGCTTCTTTTTGTGTTGCAGCATGTCTTTCAGTTACAATGGTTCCAAGACCTCCTCCTTCGCAAACCACTATTCCTTTAAAGTCCAGATCCTTCCTAAGTATTTCTGTAAGTATTTTTTCAGAGCTATGAACAGCCACACCATTAATAGCGGGATATGTAGCCATCACTCCCAGGGCACCATGTTTCTTGATTCCCGCAACCCAGGGAGGAAGGAATACATCTCTCAGCTTCCTCTCTGAAATCTCCATGGCTCCTCTTTCAAATCCGCTCACAGGCTGACTCTGTCCCGGATAGTGGCAAAGAAAAGCAACCAGCTTGTCAGGTGCAGAGATGTCATATCCCTGGAGTGCCTGTACAATATTTGCGGCTATCTGGCTGCAGAGGTAAGGATCTTCACTATAACCCTCTTCGTTCCTGCCCATTCTCGGGTCCCTGTTGGGTTCAACCACGAGGGTACAGAGCCCATGCACACCAATTGATTTACCTTCTTTTGCAGCAGCAGTATATATTTTATTTACCAGGTCCATGTTCCAGGTAGCGCCTATAGCTAATCCTTCGGGAAATATAGTTCCACCCGGACACATCAATCCATGAGTACCTTCCTCGATCTGGAAAAGGGGAATTCCGAGGCGGGTTTTTTCTATGGCAATTTTCTGAAGTTCATTCATGACTTCAGCCTGTCTCCGTGTACCTTCATAGATGAGCCTGTCGGAAAGGGTGAAGAATCCTCCTCCAGGACCAAATACGTTATTATGTGTCCCTTCTGCCCATTTCCGGCAGCCTTCAAGTTGCTTGTCCCTGTTTTCCTTACTGGGATCATCCCATAATGGTGAGGTATTACTACCAAGGCCCCATCCAAGTTCAGTTGAATAGCAGGTTGGAATGTTCATCTGCCCGACCTTTTCCTTCAGGGTCATCCTGGATATAAGGTCATCAATCCTTTGCTCGACAGGGTAGGATGGATCTTTATAAATGGGTGTCTTAGCCGGTTGCGCATACATTGTACAAACAGTAAGGCTTAAAGACAGCGCTAACAGAATAATTGAAAGTTGCCTGGAATGTTTCATATTGTAATTAATTTTGGTATTAAATAAAGGTTTATAGTAACTTAAATATATGTAATTATGTAAACTCGATTAACATCAGACATTAATCCAGCTTCGTTTCATGGCTGATTGTTCAACGGCTTCCAGTACTTCCTGGCATTTAACCCCATCTTCAAAACTTGGACTAAATGGTTTATTATCGATGATGGACCGGATAAATTCGATTACTTCGATTACAAATGAATCTGCATAACCAATACCATGTCCCTGGGGCCACCAGCCACCCTTATATGGATGCACATCGTGTGTGACATTTATTTTCCTGAATCCTGCCTCTTTGGGTGAAAGCTCGTTATCATAGAACATTAAGTAATTCTGGTCTTCAAAATTCCAGAATATGGAACCTTTTTCACCATTCACTTCAATGGTGTTATAGTTTTTGCGGCCTGTTGCGAGGCGAGTAGATTCATAGCATCCGGTAGCACCTCCTTCGAAATTAACCAGGAACTGAGCGACATCATCGACAGTCACTTTTCCTTTTGGTCCTTTTGGGTTATTACCATCCATCGGACGTTCCTTAATTAGTGTCTGCAGGTTGCCACTTACTTCATTAAAGATTAATCCTGTTACAAATCTTGTTGCGTCTATGGAGTGTGCACTTAAGTCTCCCAAAGGTCCTGATCCTGCGATTTTTTTATCAAATCGCCAGACCATTCCGAAATTCGGATTGGTGATCCAATCCTGCGCATATCTTACAAAGACATGATAGATTCTGCCGATTCGACCTTCCTGTACTAATTGGCGGGCAAGTGCAAGAGAAGGAGTGAAACGATAAGTATACCCACAGCAATGCTTGACATGTGCTTTTTCAACGGCATTAAGCATTTCACGGGTTTCCTCGAGATTATTTGCCAGTGGTTTTTCACATAAAATATGTTTACCATTTCTGGCAGCTTCAATTGCAATATCTTTATGCAGATAATTTGGAGTAGCAATACTTATAAGGTCTATATCCGAACGTGTTACTACCTTACGCCAGTCAGTTTCACAATCTTCCCACCCGTATTTATCAGCAAATTCCCTTAAATTTTCTATACTATCTTCAGCACATAAGCATTTCATGGTGATTTTGACAGGAAGATCAGCCCACATGGATGCATTGCGGAATGCATTCGAATGGGCAATTCCCATAAATTTGTGCCCGATCAGGGCTACACGAATTTCTTTTTTTGACATATCTGGTTAGTATATTTTAATGATTATTTACACGCATTGATAAATTGTTTTGCAGCAGCTTCAATTTCAGCGTCAGTGGAATTAATGTTTAAACCCCATCCGGCACCTAATCCGCCATCTACGACTCCGATACTGATATTTATAGAGCGGCTCAGTATGTCGTCAGTTTTTGGATATGAACCTTTTGTATGCGGCTGACCAACTTCTTTGAGGTGTCTCAACACATGCTCCATATTGGCGTAAACATGCCAACCGCTATCATCTACCGTTTTTGATCCTAAGGTCTGGGCTACTTTTAAGGCTTTTTCTCTTGAATCGAAGATTACCGTGCAAAGAGTTGCACAATCAGCATCCGGATCATTCAAGGTCCTGAATTTAAATCCCCTGGCTTCAGAAATAAGGCTTTTAAATTTAGCTCTTTTTGCACGCAGTGTGGTTATAATTTTATCAAGTTTACCTAGTTGCGCAAGAGCAACTGCCGCTGTAAGTTCATTGATACGGAAATTCAATCCAAGAACGCTCCTTGCACCAACTTCAACGCCAAGCCGGCTCGGCTTATGTCCCTGGTCATGTACTCCAAAAGCAGTTTCATACAAACTCTTGTCATTAGTAACCACAAGACCTCCGTCGCCACTGTTAATGGTCTTAAAAATATTGAGAGAGAAAGCGCCTATATTACCAATGGTCCCGGTTTTCTTACCTTTATAGGAAGCCCCAGCTGCCTGGCAGGAATCTTCCAGAACCAGTAAATTATGTTTTTTTGCAATGGCCATGATCCTGTCCATGTCACATGGATTACCTAACATGTGTACGGGCATGATAGCTTTTGTGCGGGAAGTGATCCTATGCTCAATATCATCAGGATCTAAGGTTAAACTTTCATCTATCTCAGCAAGGACCGGAACGATCCCCGGAAAGATTACGGATGTGTAACTGGCTAC
>CAZKMG010000302.1:0-4967 GCA_964553465.1 uncultured Bacteroidaceae bacterium | reverse complement strand
CGTTGTGGCAAATTACAGGGTAATTATAGAGATGTTCCTCTCTCACGGGTTCTGATTTATCAGAATAAGGTCACAGATGGGATCAGGACTGGGGACGATTGTGGCAATATTGAGACATGGCAGGGGGGAGCAGCTTACGTATATAATAATCTCTCAGGAAATCCTGGCGGATTAAGGATTGCCCCATGGATGTTCAGCCAGGAGGACCCTGTCAAGTGGGGTTCTGCACGATTCGGGATGGCTTATTATCTGGATGGAGCATTCAAGAACTATTATTTTAATAACATAGGCTGGGGATTAAGTAAAGATCCGCGGAATAGGGACGCTGCTACCACTATGTTCCAGGAAATAATAAGCTATCAAAATGTCTTTTTCAATAACACAGCATATAATTTTATCAGAGGGACGCGCCGCCAGGCTCCTCAGGCAGGAAGGGACAAATTTTTAGGTAATATCTGGGATGGCATTGGAGAGTGGGTTTTCTGGCATACAACACCGGCAAAATCTTATGCAGAAGGCAATGAGCGTGATGCAGGTCCGCAAAAAGACCATTATGCACTTGAAACGAATGCTTTTACCCGTAATATATTTTATGATATTGCTGGTAAATTTGGATCCATAAAACCTTCAGGCCAGTGGCATGAGTCGTTTGAAGATTTCCGGAATGCACTTAAAGAAGTAGGATCTATAACTCATGATCTTGGAGAAGTAAGCCAGACTTCACCATTGAGTAATCCTGAAAATCGAGATTTCAGTCTATCAAATGGATCTGCAGCAATCGATAAGGGTGTAAAGGTATTCGTACCATGGAGCCTCTATGCAAATGTGGGTGAATGGAATTTTTATCCCAACGGAAATGATGCGACAAATATCATTGATGAACATTGGTACATGACCGCATACTATTTTAATCGTGATGATTTTTACAAAAGACCTATGTTCCCGCTTACCGGAGTGAATATAGGGGAGAAGGATTATGTTGACGGACCGCTTGAGGACTGGACCAAAGGTGCGCTCAGGTTGAACGGGATAAATCAGTATGCTGTATGTCCCGATAGTATAATGAATAAGGAATTTACTTACAGAATAAATTTTAAAACAGATTCATCCGGGCAACCTCTGACACGCAGGGTTTCAGGGAAGGATTTTAAAAGTCCGGAAATATTTGATTCCAATTTCCTTATTGAGATATTTTTTAAAACCGAACCGGAATGTAAAAAGAGTGTGCTTGTTGAAAAAATGAGTGGAAAAGGGTATTCACTTGAAATGAATACTCATGGTGGGGTAACTTTTAATGTCAATGATGGGAATAAAACATATACAGTGAACAGTTCCGTTAGGATCAACGATGGAAAATGGCATCATATCATTGCTGAAGCGGATCGTGTGGCTAAAACCTTCACTCTTTATATCAACGGGAATAAAGACTTGCAGAGTTCGGGTATCTCAAATGAAATGTCTCTTGAAAACAGTGGTGATATGTATGTGGGAGGCACGCCCAACGGCAGATGCTTTGCTGGCACTATCGATTTCCTGCGTATTTGTCTGGGTACTCTAGCTGATGCTAAAACCGATATTAACGAACTTTATGCATGGCAGTTTAACGGCCCGTTCTTGCGTGATTTTGCTGGTAATGAGCCACAAGGAAAGCGAGATGCCGGAGCATTGGAGAAAAGATAATCAGCTAGATGGTGTAAAGCTTCACTAGGGGATTAACTGATTAATAGAATGTAAAAGACTTTTATCTTTCGCTTCACTTTTCACGTCTTTCGTATGATCCCCATTTTTTGCATTAAAAATGTCGCATTCATATTTTGTGCTAAACCCTGACGGATTTTATAATCAAATTTCAACGCATCCCCTTCGATAAAACTCTCAAAACATATGTTCATAATCTCTCCAGGATGATTTTTCTCAAGACGACCAAGACTGAGGTCGTGCGAAGCAATAAAAGTTATGCAAGGATATAGGATAAGCTGTTCAATAAAAGCAATGCTACCTGTATGTTTGTCTGTTGAATTGGTGCCTTTTAAGATTTCATCCAGAAGAATAAAAAGATTTTTACCCTTATTTAGTTTTTCAATAATGGTCTTGAGCCTTCTAAGTTCAGCCAGAAAATAGGATTCGTTCTCAGCAAGAGAATCATTTGTTCTCATACCTGTATGAATTTCTGATGGGGTAAATTTCATGCTCTTAGCACAGACTGGCAATCCAATCATTGCCATCTGCATATTTATACCAAGGATGCGAAGGAAAGTGCTTTTACCAGCCATATTAGCACCAGTTATTATACATAATTTTTTATCGGGACAAATGGCAAAATCATTTGTTATTCTAATAGAAGGAGGAAGTAAGGGATGAGAAATTGATTTGGTTTCAATTCCACTTTTAACCGGAACAGGCCAGGAAAAGTCCGGGTGAGTGATCACAAAATTTCCCATACTTAACCAAGCATCCATGGTGGGAGGAACATCCAGCCATTTTGGAATATGACTGGAATTTAGTTTTTTCCAATTTTCTAAACTTCTCAGGATATGTATGTCAAATAAAAATAAAGTATTTAAAGTTAAACCTACGAACACGTTCAACCTCTGATCAAGGAAATTAATTAGCCTGTGCAACTTATTGATTTGGAGAAGACTATTCCTTGCAACATTATTAATTTCGTATAATTCACTATGATTAAAATCCTTTGAGGCAATAATCCGGTTAAGTTGCAGATATTTACCGATTAGATCAGTTTTTCTTGAAATCCGCATATGATAATGATTTATCTTTAACCAGTAAAGCCCATAAATCATCCAGTTTAGGATTCCTGCTGGAATAAAATAACGCAACGAATCAAAACCGGCAAGTGCTGATAAAATGATTAAAACCGACAAAATGGAGGTAAAAAAAGAATAGATGTTGACCCAGGAAGGAAGAATTGCTTCTTTTTCAGATGACCATTCTATTAATTCCCTTATTTCCTCCGGTTTTTCAGAAACAAAGGATCCGGTTGAAAGAAAATCCTGCAAAAATTCAATATCCCGGGATAATTCAATGTTTCGATTCTGAATTTCATGAATTTTTTTAATAGATAATTCAGGTATACAGAGCAGTGAAGCAAGTTTTTTACTTCCCGATTTTGTACAGGTCCTGTTAATATATTGAAAGAGTGAGTTTTTGCCAAAAATATCCAAATCATAGGAGAAATCATGTTCAGGATCCAAGAATTCACTTCCATCAGGAAGGGATGAAAAATCATCGTTTAATACACTTATTTCTGTTTCATTGATATGTACTAATGTGATATTTTTTTTATACCTGTCATTAAGGTTTTTATGAAAATTTACCAGGATAATAAAAAGGATGACAAGCAGTACAGTAACTATAAATAATAGATTCAGTTGCAATGAAATTGCCATATAGAGGAAAAAGGCTGCCAATAGAAAAACTACAAGCCGGAAATAAGCAATAAAAATTATTCTTCTTTTTAGTAATTTCCCAATAAGTTCAAATCGTTCAATTCTTAATTTAAAAAATGATAATAAATTCATTTTAATATATCGTTAGATGAGAATGAAATCCTGGTTAATAAAATTAATATTAAAATACGTTGTGCAGATAGATTTATATCAATTTGGTCATTAAAAAAACTGTAATTCACGTAATTATAATATTTTTCGATAAATAATTTATAAATAAATCTTTCGCAGGTTAATATATTGGTAAAAAATATAAAAAGACCCACATGATTTAGAAGCACAAACAAGAATAAATTAAGCTTTATGCATGTATAATCTCCCATGATGGGCGTAAACTATCTGATCTATTAAAATAAATTATTTACAATGAAATAAATATTTTATCTCGGACAGGAAAAGATAATATATCACATTTACTCATATTTAGCTCTTTGCAGCAAAGCTTTTAGGAAATCAATTATTAATCAGTACAATAGCAATAATATCCAATCGTCTAAAGTTATATCCGTAACTAAATATATACTCATTGTTATAAAGCAGTTTACAAGGAGAGAAAAGACGCAACTAATCATATGCATCAAGCATCTAACAATAAATATAAAATTCACTAAACTATGAGAATGATCATTATATTGAGCATCATCATAAGTATTGTATTTATCTCATGTGAGAAGGAAACTGATGTGAAAATAAAACAGTATTCAAATCTTATTGATACGACTATAATCTCATTTGATTTATTTGAATTTAGTTTTGGATACTTTGGTGATGAGGAAGGTATTTCAATTATTTCATATCCCAGAAATTCAAAATCCTGTGAATTATTAAATAAGCAATGGGAAGAGAGAATTTTGCAATATTTACCTCAAGATAATTTTATAGGGATTGATTCAATAATTGTAAAGACAATGAGAGGTTCTGATGGTGCAAATCCTTCCACCGATATTGATACAATATTAGTTGTAATAAAAGTTGTAAAGGATGATTTTCACAAAAGACTAATTGGTAAATGGAACTGGACAGTTAGCTGTGGTGGATTTACAGGTGGATGCTGGTATCCAAATAATAACAATTCTAAACAAATTGAGTTTGATAATTCATTGAGATACATTGAAAAACATAATGATTCAATAATTAACGATTTTCAATATGAACTCCTTGATCATTTTATAAATGGAAATAGTATTGTATATAAAATTCGATTTATAAATAATTATGACACGTATTTATGGTTTGCAAATCATAAATTAAATATTCAAGGAGGAGACTTTGTAGAAGAATTTATAAGAAATTAATAACCGCCAGTCAATTAGTGCAGTATAGCATATAAATGTTTCAATATTATGCCGAGTAATGTCTGTCTTATTCATGTTTATAATGGTGGATAGGAACGCAGCACACCATCCCTGAATTGTCATATCTCTGATCGGTATTTAGTCGATGTAATTTGCTTTTTTTGGATTTTAGTCAAAGAGTTTTTAAATCAGACATAGATTTGAA
>CAZKMG010000301.1:420-4992 GCA_964553465.1 uncultured Bacteroidaceae bacterium | reverse complement strand
CAAGGTCAAATATTGACTTGTCAGGCTTTTCCACAGGAACTTCCAACATTACTTTAGTTGCATGCTCAATAAGGTTCGTTTTTAAAACTTTGGATACAAAAGGCATACTTCTGGAGGCACGCAAATTGCATTCTATAACTTTTATGTCATTATCTTTTGCCAGAAACTGAATATTAAATGGGCCTGTGATATCCAGAGCTTTAGCCAATTGACGAGCAATCCTTTTAATCCTTCTTGCAGTTTCAAAGTAAATTTTTTGTGGAGGGAAAACCATTGTGGCGTCCCCTGAGTGAACACCTGCAAATTCAACATGCTCAGATATAGCATATGAGATAAGTTCACCTTTTTTGGCAACGGCATCAATTTCAATCTCCTTGGCCTGTTCAATAAATTCGGATATTACAACAGGGTATTGCTTTGAAACCCTTGATGCAAGCATTAGAAAATATTCAAGTTCATCTTTGTTGGATACAATATTCATTGCAGCACCGGATAAAACGTAAGATGGTCTTATCAACAGGGGATACCCAACTTTCGAAATAAATTCATAAACCTCATCTATGCTTGTAACTTCCTGCCAACGAGGTTGATCAATATTAAGCTGATCAAGCAGCATCGAAAATTTATGCCTGTTTTCAGCGTTATCAATAGATAAAGGTGAAGTCCCAAGAATATTGACATGCTGATTATGGAGTCTCATCGCAAGATTATTCGGAATTTGACCACCCATCGATACAATCACTCCCTTGGGGGTTTCGAGTTCAATGATATCCATAATTCTTTCAAACGATAATTCATCAAAATAAAGCCTGTCACAAATATCATAATCAGTACTTACAGTTTCCGGATTATAATTTATCATCACCGAACGATAACCTTCATCATTTACAGTGTTTAGGGCATTTACACTGCACCAGTCAAATTCAACTGAGCTTCCAATTCGATATGCACCCGAACCTAATACAATAACTGAGTTCATGTCAGATTCATATTCTATATCATGAGCACAGCCATTATATGTTAGATACAGATAATTTGTCTGGGCAGGATATTCTGCTGCAAGAGTATCAATTTGTTTTACATATGGTATAACCCCGAATTTTTTCCTGAAAGCCCTTACCTTAAGCAAGTCTTCCTCTATTGAACTATCTTTATATATTAACCTGGCAAGCTGAAAATCAGAAAATCCAGCTCCTTTAGAATCTTTTAATAGGTTGAGGGGTAAATCTTCCAGAGAATTATACTGCTCAAGCACATTTTTGATGTCAAAAATATTTTTTAGCTTAAACAGGAACCAACTATCAATTTTTGTTAATTCGTGAATCTTATCGATAGTGTATCCTTTTTCAAATGCTTTTTCTATCACAAAGATCCTCATATCTGTTGGCTCGGAAAGTTCTTTATCCACATCTTCAAAAATAAGGTCATGATTTCCAACGAAACCATGCATCCCCTGACCTATCATACGCAAACCTTTTTGAATGGCCTCTTCAAAAGAACGGCCGATAGACATTACTTCGCCAACTGATTTCATGCTACTGTCAATTAACTTGCTAACGCCAGAAAATTTATTTAAATCCCATCGTGGAATCTTACATACAATATAATCAAGGGCAGGCTCAAAAAAAGCGGGAGTAGTCTTAGTAATAGAATTTTTAAGCTCATGTAGCCCAAAACCTAAAGCCAGTTTAGCAGCAATAAAAGCCAAAGGATATCCAGTGGCCTTTGATGCGAGAGCACTTGATCGGGACAGCCTGGCATTAACTTCAATAACTCTGTAATCTTCTGAAGAAGGATCCAGGGCAAATTGAACATTACATTCCCCAATGACGCCAATATGTCTGATTAATTCAATGGATAATTTTCTAAGTTTATGATATTCACTGTTTGTAAGTGTCTGAGATGGGGCTACAACAATACTTTCCCCTGTATGAATTCCGAGTGGATCAAAGTTTTCCATATTACATACTGTAATACAATTATCATATTGATCACGGACAACTTCATACTCAACTTCTTTCCATCCTTTTAATGACTCTTCTATCAGGATCTGATCTGAGTAGGAAAATGCTTTACCTGACATTTGAGTTAGTTCTTCAATATTGGAGCAGAAACCACTGCCCTGCCCCCCCAATGTATAAGCGGCTCGGATGATAATTGGAAAGCCTAGCTTTTCAGCTGCTTTTTGTGCATCCTCCACGTTTGTAACAGCAATGCTCTTTGGAGTACGTATATTAACTTCATTGAGCTTTTTGACAAAATGCTCACGGTCTTCTGTATCAATGATGGACTTAATTGGAGTCCCTAATACTCTTAGATCATTGTCTTTAAGTATATTTTTCTTGTAAAGTTCTATACCACAATTTAGAGCGGTTTGACCCCCAAAAGAAAGGAGAATTCCATCGGGATTCTCTATTTTGATTACTTTTTCAACAAAATATGAGGTGATAGGAAGAAAATAGATTTTATCAGCTAAGCCCTCACTGGTTTGTACTGTTGCAATATTCGGGTTAATTAGAATTGTAAATATTCCCTCCTCTCGTAATGCTTTCAATGCCTGTGAACCTGAATAATCAAATTCACCAGCTTCACCAATTTTTAACGCGCCTGAGCCCAGAATAATAACTTTCCTTATAGTTTTGTCCATTTATCCAATTGAAATATTAAAGTAATCTGTTTGTCTGTGAGAAACAGTATCTTCCTTTAAAGCTTAAAAAATTTGAAATAATTAGATTCAATACCCTTAAAAGATAATTCTAATGACTTTGGAGACACTCTTGAAATTATTTTTTCACGCGTAAAAGTAAAAAAAATTTTATTAATGCTTGTTATTTATTATAAATAATGTATAAATTTGCAAATAAATTGTATAAATATACATGAAGAATAAAAGTGAACGTTTACAGGCAATCAGAAGATTGATTGGGAATGAAAAAATTTCTAATCAGGAAGAACTTCTAAAACAATTGGAATCAGTTGGATTTACGATGACACAGGCAACTTTATCAAGAGATCTTAAATTATTAAGAGTAGCAAAAATGCCAGACGAAGATAAAGGGTACATTTATACCTTATCCGAGACAGAATCATATGTGAATCCTGGTTCAATGGAGCATTTTCCAATGAATGGCTTTCTTTCATTGGAATTCGCCCAGGGGATGGGCTTGATGAAAACCCTTCCAGGTTTTGCAAGCAGCATTGCTTCAGCTATTGATATGATGAAAATTTGGGATATTGCAGGAACTATAGCGGGAGATGATACTATTTTATTAATTCCCAGAGATGGGGCAAGCCGGGACGAAATCGTCCATCAACTGGCAGATTTTATACCGGGCATGAAGCAAAAACGCTTAAAAAAATGAAAAAGCTAATAATAAAATATTCAGATGAAAACGACCTGATATTTGTAAATAGTATTGAGCAGGGAATAATACATGCTTCACAACAAAAGGGTGCAGGAATCGCTGTTCGTTCACCTGAGTACATTACACTAAAAATACTCGAAAGGAAAGCGATCATTGCCAAAACAATTGACGGAGAATGGGCAGGATTTTGCTATATTGAATCCTGGGGGCACAGTAAATTTGTTGCCAATTCAGGGCTGATTGTTCGTGAAGAATTCAGGGGAATTGGTCTTGCCAAGGCTATAAAAGAAAAAGCCCTCCATCTGTCAATTAAACTTTTTCCGGGTGCAAAAATATTTGGAATTACAACTAGCCTTGCAGTAATGAAGATCAACTCTGATATGGGCTACAGACCGGTAACAATTTCAGAATTGACAGATGACGATGATTTCTGGAAAGACTGCCAGTCTTGTGCTTATTTTGATATTCTTGTGAGAACAAAGAGGACACATTGCCTTTGTACTGCAATGCTTTATGATCCTGGAAAATTCTCAAGTAAATATAAAAAATCAATCAATTTTCAGGATGAAGCAATCACTTTTCAACAAAAATCCTAATAAATAATCAGTTAATTTTTAACGATGAAGAAAAATATTGTACTAGCCTATAGTGGTGGATTGGATACTTCTTTTTGTTTACATTACCTTACAAATAAAGAAGAGTATGATGTGCATACAGTAATAGTGAACACAGGAGGATTTACGGAGGAAGAATTGAGCACCCTGGAATCCAAAGCTTATAAATTTGGAGCTGTACATCACACTGTTATTGATGCCACTAATGAATATTATAACAAGTGTATCAAGTTTCTTATATACGGAAACGTTTTTAGAAATCGAAACTATCCTGTTTCTGTTAGCTCAGAAAGAAGTTTTCAGGCACTGAAGATTATTAATTACGCATTATCTAATAAAATTAATTGTGTGGCCCATGGTTCAACAGGAGCAGGCAACGATCAGGTTCGCTTTGATGCCATATTTCAGGTCGTAGCCCCACAAATCGAAATTATTGCACCTATTAGAGATTTGAGATTAACGCGGGAACAGGAAATCGATTACTTGTTGAAAGCTTACCCGGATTTAAATTTTGAAAAATCAAAATATTCTATTAATCAGGGCTTATGGGGAACCAGCATAGGAGGGAAAGAAACCTTGAATTCAAGAACAGA
>CAZKMG010000301.1:0-410 GCA_964553465.1 uncultured Bacteroidaceae bacterium | reverse complement strand
GAATATTAAACAAGATTCAGAGTTGATTAGTATTGAGTATTATAAAGGTGATCCTGTAAAATTGAATGATGTTTCCATTTCTAATCCTGTGCATTTAATCAGGGATCTTGAAGGAATATCTGCACCTTATGGAATAGGTAGAGACGTTCATGTCGGTGAAACAATAATCGGAATAAAAGGAAGGGTTGGTTTTCAAGCATCCGCAGCAACTATTTTAATCAACTCTCACTATTCTCTTGAAAAGCATGTACTCTCAAAATGGCAGCAATATTGGAAAGAACAATTGGGAAACTGGTATGGAATGTTCATTCATGAAGGCCTCTTTCTTGAACCATCCATGCGGGATATTGAGACATTCCTGTTAAGCAGTCAACGTAATGTGAACGGTAAAGTATTTATCAGATTGAGGC
>CAZKMG010000300.1:0-5030 GCA_964553465.1 uncultured Bacteroidaceae bacterium | reverse complement strand
CGATGCCCCCGTGCTGCGGCCCGGCGACCACCCGCTGCCCTCCGGGCTGTTCAACGAACTGTTCGTCGAAGCCGTCGAGAGTGACGCCGCCGCGCCGCTCGTGCTCGCGGGAATGACAGGACACATTCTGGCAATAGCACATTCATTGCAATTATCACACAGGTTATGCCGGATTTGTAAATGAAGTGATCCATTCCCAAAAGAGGTACAACCTTTAACACATTTTCCACAACCAATACACAGTTCTTCATCAATAATATATTCGAAATACGGTTCTTCGATAAATTTACGCTGAATTGCTGCAGTCGGGCAAAGTTGGTATTCAGCACCTGTCTGAAGTTCTTTTGTATTTGGTTTAAAATATCCTCCACACAAGTCACAGTACCCACAAAGATTATAAGCATGTATACATTTTACTGCAGAAGGATTACGGACACATTCCGTAGCACATCTTCCACATTGAGTGCATTTGAAAGGATCTATCTGCCAGACCCATTTTTCAGTTTCAGGTTTTTTCAGTGCAAATACGCCAATAGTGCCAACAGCGAGACCTAATGAAAGTCTCATACTATTCTGGATAAATTCCCTTCTGTTAACCGCTTTATCTTTTTTCATTTTATTTCTGATTTACTGCCTGTGGTAGGGTACATGAACCAAAACTGCTGCACTTCCGACATGATTGATTCAACGCGCAGGTATCAGCTGATATTGAAATTTTTTTTTGTCTAATAAACATCGCAGCAACTGCTGCAAGAGCAGTTAGAATAAGTATCCTGGTTGAACTCAGTAAAAATAACTTTCTATCCATGGTTCTTTAAATATGTTTAAAAACTCTAATCATATAACTGTCAAAGTCAAGTGCATATATCAGCCCTTCTGGGGATAGTGCAAGATCAGGTGCTAAAAATGAGTCCCTGAATTTCTCTGTAGGAGCAACAATTGAAAGGAATTCACCTGATGCTTTATGAACCTTTATACGAACCATCCCTTTTTCGCTGGTTACAAACGAGCCATCAGGTAAAATAGCTATTTGAGCAGGGTTACAACATCCAGAGAATCCTTCAAGATCAAATGAAGCATTTTCCCAGAATCCAATCAGTCGTCCATCATAGGAATATTGTTCAAGTGCATGTTTCCCAGGGTTTACAACCCATAATTCTCCAAACTGGTTTACAGAAAGGTCAAAAGTAGGACTGGGAATAATAAATCCGTGTAACTGACCTGTGTCTGATTTACCCTCAAACTGACCTAACATATTTCCACTTGTATCGTATCGTAAAACCCTCCTGTTTCCTGCATCCGCTGCAAATAAGAGATCATCCTTAACGGAAATAGAAGTAAGAACTGTTCTCGCACCCAGGGCATCCCATGTCGAAAGGAGTAAACCGTTAAGATTATAATTTGCAATATGATCAATATATCCAATATATATTTTACTATCTGCTACAGTGATGCATCTTGGTGAATCCATGAGCTTTATGTGTAACAGTTCTTTCCCTTCGGGTGAAATAACCTGAAGAAATTCATTGCCAAGGATATAAATTTTATTATCGGCATATGTAATACCTTCAAATATGAAAGAGTCAAGTTTTATCTGTTGAATTTCATTGTATTGAATTAATAAGGAATCATCGAGCTTTTTAAATTCATCAACATTATACTCATAAGGATTTTCAGAGCTTTTGTCTGGTCGTTTTGAAACAAAATCCCACGTAATAAGTAATATTATAAGAACCGCTATCGTAAATAATAATGTTACTATTCCCCTGGTCTTCATAATTTCTGATTTTTACCTTTTTTAAGCAAACTGTAAAAAATTTACATCAAAAACAAATTACGGTAGATCTGAATTTATTTAATATTTAAATCTAGGCAAAACATGGTTTTAGAGTCCCTCATGACCATATATCCATCAGCCACAGCAAATGGGCCCCATGAATCCTGACCATCAAATAATTTAACCTGGTCAAGCTGAATATACTTTTTTATATCTGGTTTAATAATGGTAAAGGTACCGTCATCACTCAACACATACAATTTTTTATCAGCAATAATATATGGTCCCAGACCAAATCTTGCAGTTTGCCCACTCGACCAAATGACCTTTGTAACATCCGAAGGATCGTAACAAACTAATTGGTTTCTTAAAGCTCCTGCATCTTTGGGCTCAATTCCAAAAAGATGACCTAAATAATAGATTGGCGTTTGCTGTTCACATGCCAGCCCATCTTTAGGCAGGTATTCTTTAAGAACTTCCACATTGAATTTATCATTTAAAGGTCTTATCTGGAGCATCATAGCCCCGGCTCCATATCCTGCAGTAAGAAATATTTTCCCATCAGGCATACAAACAGGAGAAGGAGCAACCACCTGGTGATCCCATTCCGATGTTTCCCACAGGACTCTCCCCTCATCCGGACCATCAGCCGCAATACCGCATACCCCTCCAAAGGAACTATACACGTACATTTTTCTTCCTCCAAATATAAAGGGAATAATTGAAGAGTGAGACATTTTCCATCCTTTGGGATTAGGAGTTTCCCACAATACTTTACCTGTCTCACAGTCAACAGCAATTATAAGTGCTTTACCTCCTGTAGCGATGATAGCTTTATCATCATTAATCAAAGGGCATTGGCCTGTATACCATAGAGGTATCTCGGATTCATATTGCTTTTCAATATCCATCCCCCAGAGTAGATTTCCAGAATTTCTATCCACGCACATTACATGGGCCTTTGGACCCAGGGAAAGAATATACTTATCAGTAACTGCAGGAACCGTCCTTGACATACCATGATTACGTTTGATATTTACCTTATACCATCGTCTCCAAATTTCTGTACCATGTTCAAGGGAAAAACAACGCAGCATGTCTGCCCGAAGTTTTTCATCATGATCCAAAACATATACAGCTCCTTTATAGATAGCAGCACCGGCATGTCCTTCGCCCATCTCTGCAGTCCATATTATTTTTGGTCCCTTTGTACCAAATTTATCAAGAAGTTTTATAGGAGATTTACAGATGTTATCATATTCTGAACCCCGGAACCGAGGCCAGGTTTCTTCAAGGTTTGTAGTTAGTTCACTAAAAGACTCAAAAAACTCTCCAATGTTAATCGTTACTTCTGCAGCAACTCCTTTCCCCCGGTTGTCCATTCCAGGAACACTAGTTGTAAATCCACTGACAGGGTCTTTACTATTCCACCATATCAGAGCAACCAGACCTGAAAGGATAAGTCCACTTTTAACAATATTTTCAAACGGGATTTTCAATTTTTTTTCGATCCTGCAGATCATAAATCATTAGTACATCACCATGCCTGATAAATAATTTACTATCATAAATTACCGGATGAGCCCAATATGGACCTGCTCCAACCTGAACGCGAAATGTGCTGATGACTTTGAATCCTGAAGGATCAGCTAGAACGAGAGCTACATGTCCTGACTTTTCCTCCATGCAATACAAGTGACCATCAGCATATATGACAGGGCCTTTAGTGTGCCAATTCTGCTCATACATCTCTTTCCCGGTATTCCATTCAAGACAAGCCCATTTCCCTTGGGTATTGGATTGCCAGTTTGACCCATAAATATAGCCATTCACCTCAACAACCCCACCATAATGTGTGTCGAGAAATGAATTTTTCCATTTAAGAGTTACTTTGTGTCCATCTTCTGAAAGAATAAGCATAACAGCATCAGAATCGTAACCGCTGGTTATAAATATCTCTCCATTTTTATATAAAGGTGTATTAATATTATTTCGCCTTCCTCTGTCACCTGTAAGTCCGTTAACTAAATTAAATTTCCATAGGATCTCTCCGTTAACAGGATTTATGCCTAAAATATTATCTGACAATACAACCAGGATGATTTTATTCCCATTTCTTTCGATCATGATGGGTGATGTATATGCCCTTTTATCCCCTGTTGGAGGACTCTTCCATACAAGCTTTCCTGAATTCTTATCGAGAGCTACTACTGAAGCCCCCTCCCCTCCAACACTGGAGATTACCGCATTGTCGGTTAGAAGCAAGGATTCTGCCATCCCCCATTGCGAAAAGGCTCCTTTATAATCCTGATGTGGATTTTCCTTCCAGATCAGTTCTCCATTTGTTGCATTTAAGCAAGTAATTTCACCCATTCCTGATGAAATATAAACTTTATTATTTTCGATAGCAGGCATGTTCCGGGAATCAGGATAAGTGCCATACCAGGAAGCCCCAATTGCTTTTCTCCATAACAATTTACCTTTCAAATCATAGACTGAAAGGATGTCGAAGGAATCTTTCAATCCCGTAATGTAAATATTTTTGTTAAATATAGCAGGAGAAGAATACCCTTTCCCAATCCCTTCAATTTTTAAAAAAAGTGGAGGGCCTGAATCCAGCCATTTTTGCAATAGATCAGAATCAGGATAAGTCCCATTTCCCGAGGGTCCCCGCCAACTAGTCACATCTATTTGCCCAAAGATAACTGATGAAATTGTAATAAGCCCCGTAAATGAAATAACCCTCCCAAATGCAATTAATGCCAATATTTTCCTGTTTTTTTTCATAGTTGAGTTTTTTATTCTTTTTGAGTATGGGAATTATTTTTCTATACTTCTCATCCCAGTCCAAATAATATTTTTCAGATAATAATAATACCTCAAAAAACAGTATTTTATTGTGTTATATTATATACCATTAAGGCATCACCATGACGGATAAATAATTTTCCATCATAGATTGTCGGATGAGCCCAAAATTGGCCTTTCCCTTTCGGAACAATGAAACTGCTTACAACTTCAAATCCATCAGGTGTTGGCTTAACTAATCCAAAATTTCCTTTTTTTTCTTCCATGACATAAAGCATACCATCTGCATAAATAATGGGGCCTTTGGTGAACCAATCAACAACATAATGAATTTCACCAGTATCCCAACTCATACAGACCCATTTACCTTTGCTGTTATTTATCCAATTAGAACCATACACAAGGTTATTAACAAGTACATATCCATCATGATGATTATCAAAGG
>CAZKMG010000299.1:0-5035 GCA_964553465.1 uncultured Bacteroidaceae bacterium | reverse complement strand
AATAATTTCCTCATAATATTTTAATTGCCGAACGAGAGTTCATCCGGAAGTTCGTTTACATCTTCTGTTTGATGGGGAAAATGCTTTTTCAACTGCTCTCCTGCCATTAGAATTCCATCGGACAAACCTGGTGCAAAATTTCCTGTTGCAAACTGGGCAGCCATCTTGTCTTTAATCTTGTCCCAAAAATCAGATGGTACTTTGGTATTTATTCCTGCATCACCAAGAATGGCAAATTTCCTGCTTTTTATTGCCAGATAGAATAAAACACCGTTACGCTCTTTGGTATTATGCATCTCAAGTAATTCAAAAATATAAGCTGCTCTGTCAAGGACATCTCCCTTTATTTCGGATTCAACATGCACACGAATCTCCCCTGAGGTATTTAGTTCAGCGGATTTGATGGCTTCGCTTATAAGATTTTTATCTTCTTTGCTGAAAAATTTAACTGGTTTCATATTGGCATTCATTTAGAACTTTACTGCTGGGGCTTTTTCAGCACCCTGTTCAGCTTCAAAATATCCTCTTTTCTCGAATCCAAAAATAGCAGCAATTATCAGCCTGGGGAATCTTCTGATACCAGCGTTGTACAAACCTACAGCATCATTAAATTTTTTACGCTCAAAGGCAATCCTGTTTTCGGTACCCTCGAGTTGAGCCTGAAGATCAAGGAAGTTCTGATTGGCTTTAAGCTCAGGATATTGTTCTACCACTACCATTAACCGCGAAAGGGCTGAGGAAAGACCTCCCTGAGCCTGCTGGAATTGTTGTATGGCTTCAGGAGAAAGGTTTGAAGGATCTATATTCACGCTGGTTGCTTTGGCACGTGCTTCAATGACAGCTGTAAGGGTCTGTTTCTCAAAATTCGCATACCCTTTGACCGTTTCAACAAGGTTTGGAATGAGATCGGAACGACGCTGATAAGCATTTTCAACCTGTGACCATGCCTGGTTAATAGCCTCATCTTGTTGAACTATGGTATTATACCCGCAACCAGCGAAGAATGGCATAATAAGAGCCAATAAAGAAAGTCTCAGAAAATTTTTCATCTTAAAATATTTTTATTTCAAAGGCAGGATTGTTTGTCCCGCAAAACGGGAGAATCCACATGCTCCTGAATTTATTGCTATATAAATAAATAGCTTCAGGATGTTTTTCATCCGCCTTTGTGTTAAACCTTGGTTTAACATGTGGATTTCGCAAAAATAATTTATTATTTACTCAAGTATCAGGTAATACAAAAATTATTCCATGATGGAAAGGTATGACAATTTAACCGAAACCGGAATGCCTTCATGGTTCATTTAGTTATTTTCCAGATTTATGGTGTTTTCATCATAATAAATTGAAGTGTTCATATCATCAGCATTATCATTGCTTACCCATCCGATATTTTTTGAATCTTCATAAGGACCCTTACGGGTTCCTTTATCATACATGTAATATTTACTGTTCTTATCAATTGTTACAAGGGATACTGCCGATCCGGAGGAATTAAGCAGGATTGAGCATTCTGAATATACAGGCTTTTCACCCTGACCTATGGTAAAAAGTTTGGTTTTGGTTTCATTGCCTTTTTGCGCATTAACCGGCATACATAAAATAATTCCGGAAATCAGCCCGGAAATAAGCAGTCTTTTTTTCATTCTGGTACGTTTTAATGTGGAGGTTTATGGTTCGGAGAATTAATTAATCAGAAATAATTAAAACCCATTAAACTATAAATCAAACATTTGCATGAAAAATAATGCGCAAATCAACTGAAATAAATGTATATAATTTAGTTGGTTTTTCAATTAGTGATACTATTAAAATATTTTTAAAAATCTTTTTCCAAAACATATTTAAAAAATCATGATTCCCTTTACTTTGATATACCTTTGCAAAAATAAATCTTATGGATTCAGTAGAATTCAGTCATGTAGTTCTTACCGGGATTCCGGATTCATTACCCCCACCGGCAATCATTGATCAGTCTATTAATCATGCACCTAAAAGAAAGGATGTATTGTCGGTTAAGGAGAAAAAACTTGCCATCAGAAATGCACTGAGATATTTCCCTGTTAAATTTCATGAGATACTGGCTCCTGAATTTCTTCATGAACTGCAGGAATATGGTCACATATACATGTACAGGTTTAAACCGGGCTATAAAATATATGCCAGGAATTTTCAGTCGTTTCCACACCGTTCGAAGCAAGCTGCTGCAATAATGCTAATGTTAAGTAATAATCTGGATGAAGCAGTTGCACAACATCCTCATGAATTAATTACATATGGAGGCAATGGAGCTGTTTTCCAGAACTGGGCACAATACCTTCTGACCATGAAATATCTGGCTGAAATGGAGGATGATCAAACTCTTGTGATGTATTCCGGCCATCCGATGGGTTTGTTTCCTAGTCATCCGGAGGCTCCAAGGCTTGTAGTTACGAATGGTATGGTTATTCCGAATTATTCAAGCCCTGATGACTATGAAAGGTTTTATGCCCTTGGGGTTTCACAATATGGCCAGATGACCGCAGGTTCATTTATGTATATTGGACCGCAGGGAATTGTTCATGGAACTACTATAACGATTCTTAATGCCATGCGGATCCAATCAGGTGAAAAGGATGGGAATTTGAAAAGTAAAATATTCGTTACTTCCGGGTTAGGGGGGATGTCGGGAGCTCAACCAAAAGCAACCGTTATAACTTCAGGTATCTGCGTAGTAGCCGAAGTAAACCAGAAAGCTATTAAAATAAGACATGATCAGGGTTGGGTTGACGAAGTATATTCAGATTTAAACATAGTAATTGAAAGAATGCTAGATGCGAAGGCGAAAGGAAAAGCTGTTTCAATTGCCTATCATGGAAATGTTGTAGACTTATGGGAAAAACTTGCTGAAAAAGAAATACAGATTGATCTGGGTTCAGACCAGACTTCACTGCATAATCCTTATGCCGGGGGATATTATCCTGCCGGGTTAAGTTTTGAAGAGGCAAACAGGTTGATGGTTGAAAAACCTGATGAATTTAAAATTAAAGTGCATGAATCACTTCGAAGACAGGTTATTGCAATAAATAAACTCAGCAGTAAGGGGATGTATTTCTGGGACTATGGAAATGCATTTTTACTCGAATCAGGCAGGGCAGGTGCTGAAGTCTTTAATCAAAAAGGTGAATTCCGCTACCCTTCATACGTGCAAGATATTATGGGGCCTTTATTTTTTGATTATGGATTTGGCCCTTTCCGCTGGGTATGCAGCTCTTCTGATCCAAAAGATCTTGCGATAAGCGATCGGATTGCTTTAGAAGTACTTGAGAAACTTTTAGTTAATGCTCCGGATGAAATAAAAGTTCAGATGTTGGATAATATTCAGTGGATTAAGGATGCAGGGAAAAATAAGCTTGTAGTAGGTTCACAGGCAAGGATTCTTTATGCAGATAGCGAGGGCAGAATAAAAATTGCGGAAGCTTTCAACCATGCCATACGCGAAGGGACTATTTCTGCTCCTGTAATCCTTGGACGTGATCATCATGATGTATCCGGGACCGATTCCCCTTATCGTGAAACTTCAAATATATTTGATGGATCAACCTTTACAGCGGATATGGCAGTCCATAATGTAATAGGAGATTCCTTCAGGGGAGCCACCTGGGTATCTTTGCATAACGGAGGGGGAGTTGGCTGGGGTGAAGTGATCAATGGAGGTTTTGGTATGGTTTTAGATGGAAGTTCTGAAGCGGATCGCAGATTGAAAATGATGATTCACTGGGATGTAAATAACGGGATAAGCCGTCGGAGCTGGGCAAGGAACAAAGGAGCAATCTTCTCTATATTAAGGGAGATGGAGAAGAATCCGAAGTTAAAGATAACGTTGCCTGCTTTTGCTGATAATTCTTTAATAGATAAATTATTTTAATTATGGCAAAATATGGAAAATACATACCGCTAATCACAGGCATTATACTAGTTATCTTACTTACAACTTGTGACGAGAGCTTGTTGGATCTAAGCATACGGGACCAATTGGAAGGAAAATGGAATGTTGCAGAAGACAATAACCTCCGAAAATCAATTGATTATTATAAAGTTAATATCACTAAATCATTATCTGACATTTCTAATATCGAAATTGCAAATTTCTATGCAATAAACAATTCAGTGGAAGCCAAGCTGTCCAGTTTCAACCTTTCCTTGTCACAGCAAACCGCAAGTGGATTCACTATCCAGGGATACGGAACAGTATCGTTAAATGTAAAAAAAATCGAATGGTCATATACTGTTGATGATAACAAGGGATTTATTGATCAGGTAACTGCTATGTATACAAAGGCACAGTAAACGATTCCCAGTTGTTATTTATATAACTCTGAGTTATCGACGAAAATATGGTAATCCAGTATTTTCTCGCCTTTCATCTTAAATGTGTTGGAGTAATCAACTGTCAGTGTGCTTCCATCATGTCTGGTATAGGTAACTGTTCCGTTCACGAATTTAATCCCATCCAGTTCCCAAACCTCCAGATTTTTATGACTGATAGCTTTTATTGATTTAAAGAAACCTTCCAGGAATTCAAATATATTTTTTCTGCCGGTCACAACTGGCATGTTTGCAAATTTAAAGTTAGCATTTTCATCCAGATACTGAACCATTGCCTGGCTATCACAATTGTCAATTGCATTGAATAAATTAAGCACATCTTTTTTAGTCATAAGATTATTTTTTGTGATCATGTTAAACAGTGAAATAACAACTAACTGTATGAAAGGTTTGAATGTATTGAGAAAAAATATGACGGGTGTTAAAATCCTTAAAATTAATTGCGTTAATAATAAAAAATACTTTGTCTTTAAGTTAATCTGTTTTATATTTGCATCCGCTTTGGGAGCTTAGCTCAGTTGCCTGCCTGCGGCAGACAGGGTTCAGAGCCTTGCGACAGAAAGTCGTGATGGACATTTGTATAGCTCCGGTGTAAAATTTGTTCTTTAATTATGGGAGCTTAGCTCAGTTGCCTGCCTGCGGCAGACAGGGTTCAGAGCCTTGCGAC
>CAZKMG010000298.1:0-5057 GCA_964553465.1 uncultured Bacteroidaceae bacterium | reverse complement strand
CATCGAATAACCTGAAAATGTTTTCATTCAGGTTTTTGACGTGAATTTCCTTAAATCCTTTCATAATTGATCCTGCGAATTTTATTATTTCAAGTTGTTATGATAAAATTATTCTTTACACCGACTTAATCTGATGAATCTAAAAATGACATAATTTATCAATTTTATCCCAAATATGATTTTTTTTTTAAATTTGCTGTCGGATAAATTAGTAAACTCGATTCAAATACCTTCTGTTAAATGGTTTTATTGATGTAAAACCAGTACATCCTCTCCAGGAAAATTGAGATATCAACCTATGAAATTACATGTAACAAAAATTCATAAACCAGATTTTCTGTATTTTCTTCTCAAGTCAACCCAAATCATTGCCTTCAAAGCATTTTACAAAAAAATTGAGGTTAAGTACAGAAAAAATATTCCATATGGTAATCCTATTATTTTCACACCCAACCATCAGAACGCTCTGATGGATGCATTAGCTGTTCTGAATACCTGTGGGATGAACCCGGTATTTATGGCCAGAGCAGATATATTCAGAAAAAAAAGACAGGCAAAAATTCTCAGCTTTCTGAAAGTTCTTCCTATTTACAGGATAAGAGATGGCGCTGATGAACTTTCAAAGAACAGTGAAATATTTGACACTGCAATTGCAATTCTTAAAGATAAAAAAGCTGTCTGCCTTATGCCTGAAGGGAATCATGGCTATCAACGAAGGTTGAGGCAATTAGTTAAAGGCTCTTTTAGAATTGCATTTAATGCACAGGAGACATTCAGTACTACACTTGATGTCAAAATTGTACCGGTAGGCATTGATTACGAACATTATCAAAAATTCCATCAGGACCTCTTAATTATTTATGGCCAGGCCATTGATGTTAAAGCATATATGGATCTTTACCGGGAAAATCCACCCAGAGCAATTAATATACTTAGGGACAAATTATCAGAAGAACTTAAAAAGATAATGATACATATCGAAAACGAGGAATATTATGACATGTATCATGAAATGAGATCAATCTACAATAAAAGGATGCGAAACAGAATGGGTATTTTTAAAAGTTCCCACTATTACCGCTTTTTAGCTGATAAAGAAATAATAAGAGTGCTGGATCAGAATTTTACCCTCAATCCTGAATTAATAAAGAGCCTGTCTGTAAAAGTAAATGAGTATGCAGTAGGTCTGAAAAAACTGAATCTAAGGAACTGGGTATTTGATAAGAAAGGATATTCAACTCCAAGAGTTTTGTCTCTATCATTTCTTCTTATTTTATTTGTTCCATTATTCTTATTTGGATGGTTAAATAACATAATCCCCTATACCATCCCTCAGAGAAAGATAAGAAACGTGAAGGATCCCCAGTTTCATTCATCCTTTAAATTTGCGCTTGCCTTTGTTATATTTCCGGTCTATTATGCTATCATTGGAGTAGCTGTACGAATTATTTCGGGATCCGGATGGATTCCATGGGCTTATATCACCGTATCTGTATTAGCCGGATACTTTGCCTTATATTATTCCTTTATATACAAAAAGCTAAGATCTGCATTGCGGTATTTAAATCTGTTAAGAAGGTCTGATCCTGAAATTCTTAATTTAATTAGCCTGCATAATTCAATCATTTCAACCATGAATGATCTTACAGAGGAAAATCAGAAAAGATATCTACCTGAAAACAAGATAACTACAAATGTCAAATAAAGAATATTATAAAAATAAAATTGTCTGGATAACAGGTGGTTCATCGGGTATTGGAGAAGCGCTGGTAAAAAATTTAGCATCATGTGGAGCGAACCTGATCATATCTTCCAACAGGAAGGATGAGCTTGAACGGGTAAAAAAGGAATGTGGATCAGATGATGAGAAAATTATGATTCTCCCAATTGAACTCTCTGTACCAGAAGAAGTTGAAAAAACTGCAGAAGAAGCCCTTCAGGTATTCGGACATATTGATTTTCTTTTCAATAATGGTGGTATTTCACAAAGGTCGCTGGCTATCGAAACTTCAATTGAGACCGATAGGAAAATTATGGAGATCAACTATTTTTCAGGCATAATAATTACAAAAAAATTACTCCCATCAATGATAGAACATGGCTTCGGACATATTATTGCAACCAGCAGCCTTACTGGAAAATTCGGTCTTCCCTATCGCACAGCTTACGCAGCTTCCAAGCATGCACTGCAAGGATACTATGAATCTATCTGGATGGAATTACATAAAAATGGTATCCGAACCACTGTTGTCTTCCCCGGAGCCGTGAAAACGAATATATCTATTGAAGCTATCGGTCCGGGAGGAAAAGCACATGGGAAAATGGATGACATACAAACACATGGGATCAGCCCTGAAAAGTGTGCCATGGATATCCTTGACGGAGTCAGAAAAAATAAAAGAGAAATATTTACAGGGGGTAGAGATCTGATGGGAGTGCATGTAAAAAGATTCTTCCCTCGATTATTTTTTAAGCTCATTGTAAGAACTAATCCAAAATGAAATTATACATTTGTAAGTCAATCAAAATAAAATGCTTAAAGAAAAAATTATCAGTGGTATCCAACAAATCGGAATAGGTGTATCAAACATGAAAGAAGCATGGAACTGGTACCGTGAACATTTTGGTATGGATATTAAGATATTTGAAGAAGCCGCACTTGCCCAACTGATGCTTCCATATACGGGAGGGCAGCCCAGAATGCGCCGTGCCGCACTGGCAATGAACCTTCAGGGAGGCGGCGGCTTTGAGATATGGCAATACACTGAGAGGATCCCTTCGCCACCTGTTAAACCTGTACTTATTGGAGATCTGGGCATTTATTCAGCAAAAATAAAGAGCAGAAATGTTAAAGATACTTTTGAATGTTTTTTTAATAAAAAACTGAATATCAGCAAACTCGAAAAGGATCCAAATGGTAAGGAACATTTTTTCGTAAATGATCCATATGGAAATATATTTCAAATTGTAGAAGGCAATACCTGGTTTAAAAGGGAAAGAAAAAAGACAACAGGAGCAGCTTCCGGGGCAATTATTGGAGTGACTGATGTGGATAAAGCTAAGAAAGTTTACTCTGATATTCTTGGTTATGACCGCGTTGTCTATGATAAAACCGACATTTTTAATGATCTAAAATGTTTGCCTGGAGGTCATAGAAAATTCAGAAGAACCTTGCTTCAACACAGTTTGCCAAGACTTGGTCTTCTTTCCAGGCTACTCGGCCCAAGTGAGATCGAACTGATTCAGGTCTATAATGAAGTCCCGGATAAAATCTTTAAGGACAGGTTTTGGGGTGACCTTGGATTTATTCATCTTTGCTATGATATCCAGGGTATGGATGCCCTGCGTATTGAATGCAAATCAATGGGATTCCCGTTTACCGTTGATAGTGATAATTCCCTGAAAACAAATACTTTTGATATTGGGGAAGCAGCAGGACATTTTGCATATATTGAAGACCCGGACGGCACTCTTATCGAATTCGTCGAAACACATAAAATACCTATCATAAAGAAATTAGGTTGGTACATGAACCTGCGTAAAAGAAATCCACTGAATCCCCTGCCAAATTACCTCCTGAAAGCTCTGAAATATAGCAGGGTGAAGGCGAAAGATTTGATTTAAGTATATTTGGAGATCTGAAAAATACTGGTGAACAAAGGGCCTGGCGAGCTTGTAAGGAAATATTGTTATGAAGTTATGAAGTTATGAAGTTATGAAGTTATGAAGTTATGAAGTTATGAAGTCAGTGAGCGAAACTTGATTCTTTCCCATCCGGCCATCTTTGTACTTGATAATCTTTGGTAACTGCGTGCAGCAATCCTGTTTCGATGGCTTTGTGTATTACCTAATGATGAAAATGAGAAAATCAATCTTAATAACAATAAATAATAATCAATAAATCATCTCACTTCAAACATTATCTGCATTCCCTATAGGACCTGGTGCCTTTGCCTATAACTTTCTTATGTAAGGTTTTTTTCCACAAAATTCCAGTTCACAATATTCCAGAAAGCAGCAATATATTCTGCTCTTCTGTTTTGGTAATGGAGATAATAAGCATGTTCCCAGACATCGAGACAAAGGAGAGGAGTACCTTTTTCTTCGGCAATATCCATCAAAGGATTATCCTGATTGGGACTTGAAGTGATTTTTAGTTTCCCGTCCTTTTTTATCAGCCAGGCCCATCCTGAGCCAAACACAGATCCAGCTTTACCGGAGAATTCCGTTTTGAAATTCTCAAAGGAGCCAAAGTCCTTATTAATGGCGTTTAAAAGCCTTGACTTAGGCTTCCCGCCACCGGTTGGTGATAATCCCTGCCAGAAAAGATTATGATTAAAATACCCACCTCCGTTATTTCTTATAGAAGCGGAATGTTTGCTGGTTTCAGCAAAAATATCTTTGATGGATTTACCTGAAAGGCCTTCATTCTTTACTGCTGCATTAAATTTACTGGTATAACCCGCATGATGTTTAGTATAATGCAGTTCCATGGTTTGAGCATCGATATACGGTTCCAGTGCATTAAAAGCGAAGCCAAGTGGAACCTGTGTAAATTCAGAAGCCTGCATATTGCTTAGTACAGAACCGAAAACTTTTTTGCTACCTACAGCTGGCGCGAGCAAAGAGCCTGCACTGAGTATGAATCCTGTTTTAATAAAAGTACGTTTGTTCATTATTTTTCTTTTACCCTGAAACAATAAAAAATCGAATTTGTTCAGATATGAGTGGCGCACACTAAAATAACTTTACAGATTTTTCTTTCCCTTCGTCATTCGCTTTACTTATTACACCTTTACCTTACTCTCCTTAAAATCTCGGAACACTTTTTACGTTTGATCTTTTAACTATTGCATTCTTGTCTTTACAATTTGCTTATAGCACTTTATCTTTTGCATTTTGCAATTTGAAATTTGCACTTTACTCTCAGCTTTTTGCAATTTGGCTATTGTTTTTTGTATGGTGTGCGGTGCTTTTTGCTTTCTGCACTTTGGAATTGTCTTGATGTCGTGATGTCGTGATGTCGTGATGTCGTGATGTCGTGATGTCGTGATGTC
>CAZKMG010000297.1:0-5078 GCA_964553465.1 uncultured Bacteroidaceae bacterium | reverse complement strand
TCGATGCGAAATCTCAAGACAATCTAAGCCAGACTCTAAACTCAATAAAAGATAAGGTACAGGATGTTCAGATTGACAAAATCACCTTTAAGCAATCAATTAATATTTTAGATTCAGATAAAGGAAAGCTCAATTTCGTTTCGGTTTTGGTTGACGAAAAGGGCAAAACTGCTAAAGAAAGCTTCGAATTCTATATATCTGACATTGACAAAAATACAATCGTCCGTAAAACTTCCGGAAAAAAACTTTTTATAAGCTTATCGATCAATAACAATCAGAAGTTCATTAAACATTACAACGAAGATAAGTTTGACAGCTATACTAATAATTTAGAAATTTTATTATCAAGTGCTGATGCAGCTGGGGAGTTAACAGATCTTTTTAAGACTGCCATACCTTTAGTTAAGTCTGCCGAAAAAGTCTGGAATACAAGTACAGATGCCCTGGCCTGGCTTAAAAAGAACATTTCTAAAATAAATTCAGGCACGGCAACTTTCGAACAATCTTTCTCATTTCGCGAAAGCAAGGAATATCTGGCCAGTTTTAACATGAAAAAGACTGATCAAAAAGGTGTTTCAATCGAAGATAAATATGAATTCAGCATACCCGATATCGACAAGAAAAAATTAGCAGTTAAGATCAATGGGACACAACTTACGGTCTCGCTAGAAACCAATGGAAACAACCGTTATATAAAATGTACAAAAAATAATGTAGAACAAAGCTTTGATAATAATTTTGAAATCATTGCAGAAGATATCGAGCAGGCCCGTAATATTGTAGCCGCATTTTCAACAGCTATTGAAAAATGTAAATTAGTGATGCCCGACTTTAGTACCTTGCAAAAATCACTCGATTTTATTACAAAAAGTACCACAGATCTTGCCTTAGATAAAAAAACAGTGAATCAAAAGATCAAATTTATCCCGGGAAATGGGACTAAAGCGATCTTTACATCTGTAGAGTCCGATTCGAAAGGAAATCCTGTTGAGGATCGGTATGAGTTTTATCTTAACGACATCGATGCAAATAGCCTGACATTTAAAGTAACCGGGGACAGGATAACCATCCTTCCCGTTTCGAAGGACAAGATTAAACTAATCAAGTATTTTAGAGACAATACACTCCAGGATTTTCAAAATGGAATTGATATCTTAACTGACGATATAGAAACTTCCCGTGAAATGGTGGAAGCTTTTAAAGCAGCCATAAAAAGTTCCGGGACACAGCCACCTACCTGGAAAAACATTGGTGATGCTACTAACTATTTAAAAAATACACTAAAAGGTGAAACCGTAGGGTCTGATGTTTATAAGCTAGATTTTAGTTCAATATCTGCCGATCCATTGCATGTCAGATATGTACAGAATATAACCAATTCAAAAGGTATTACAATAGAACAATCGTTTGAATTCTACCCTTATATGTTAGACACGGGCACTGTAAAAATTACCTCTTCCGGCAAATATCTGAACATAGTAGCTTCAGTAAATGGGAAAAAGTCGTTCATAAAAGTAATGAAAGATGGCGAACAACAAGCATTTGAGGATAACATACAAATCCTGGCTTTTGATGCCAGGCAAGCCGAAGATTTAGCCGAAGCCATTAAGTATCTGTCCGTTAATGGGAAGCCTACAGAAAAGGTGTGGAGCGATAAACAATCTGCCTTGAGTTTTATTACAGGAAATGTTGGTGACTTGAAAAGCGAAGGGAAAGAAGTTAAACAGAAAATAGAGCTCACCAATAATGACCCCTGTAAAATTTCACTGACCATTTCAAATATTGACAATAAAGGTAAAACAACTGATGAGATCTATGAATTTTCCCTGTCCGATATGAATAAGCAATTGGTGGATTACAAAGTGGGGAGAAGAAATGTTGAAGTATCCCTTAGCTGTAAAAATAATGAAAAGCTTGTAAAAGTATATAAAAACGGAGCACAGCAAGCCTGGGGAACCAATGTAAGAATTGAAGTAAATGATGTTGAAACAGCTAAAAACATCTCAGAAGCGTTCAGGATTGCAATTACTCAGTGTGAAAAATAAGAAAATAAATATCTGAAAGCCTGAATATACAAAAACTGTTGTATTAGAAGAATGCTGAAGCAATAAACTTAAATTGATATAAGAAAAATAAATTAGTTTTTTCAAAGAGCTAAAATAACTTATAGTCGTCTATAAAGATTCGCTGAATCAAGAAGAGTCTTTTTATATCTTTTTCCAATCACCTATTCATTTAATCTATGGAGCAGTTTTCTTTCATCAATTTGGAACCTTTTTTGCATGATATGAACTATTTCATTAGCAGTTGATTCAATAGGTTTGTTGGTAACATCAATTAGAGTGAATTTGCCTCGTTTAAAAATATTATTCGCCATAATAAGTTCCTCATTTATGGATCTCATATCAAGGTATGAATCTGAATTAAAATTACCCATTTGAGATACTCTCCTTCGTCTTTGGACCAGTAAATTTGAACTATCTAATGTAAGACCAAAAACGCGTTTTTCATCCACCATAAATAATTCATCTGGAGGAGGTATATCCTTAACTAAAGGCACATTAGCCACTTTCCAACCGAACATGGATAGATATATACTTAGAGGAGTTTTTCCAGTTCGTGATATTCCTGTTAGGATAATATCAGCCTGAAATAATTTTTTTGAATTCATTCCGTCGTCAGTTTCAAGAGAAAAATCAATAGCAGCTACCCGGTCAAATTAATCCTGATTGATTTTCCTAAAAAGACCAGGTTCCTGAATAGGTTCCACGCCAAGAGCATCTGTTAGAAAATCAGAAAGCGGACCTAAAATATCAAAATGAACAATATTATATTCTTTGCAATAACCGGTCAGTATATTACGCATGTTCTTATTAACCATCGTATGTAAAATTATTCCATTATTTTTTTTAGCTTTCAGTACAACACGATGAGCATCGTTTTTGGAAATTATATTTGATTCAATACTTGTTGGTATATTGAAATCACGAAATTGGACCAGAAGCGTTTTGACAACATGCTCTCCTAAAAGTCCTTTTCCTCCTGAAACAATATAGATGTGTGGAACATTCATATTGAAATATTTCAATATCAAAGATAATTGATTTTCTTATGAGTATAATATGACTAATTCCTGAAGATTAATCATCCATTTTCTTGAAATTACAGATAAATTTTCGCCGTTCATCATATGAATACTATCTTGAAAAATCAATTAAATTAGAAATAAAAAATTAACTAAATTTACTAGTAAAATCATTTATTACATTACTATGAAATATTTTATTCTACTTCCATCCCTGCTACTTCAGGTGATTTTATGTAATGCGCAGGATTATTCAGGCACATATTCATTAAATACTACCTCCGGCCAAAGTTCCCTTGTGTTGAAAAAAAATGAATCTGGAATTTATTCTGGCTCCCTTTCGATTAATAATGCAGTATTTAAAATAGTTGGTCAGGTTGAAAATGGATTGCTTACCGGTAGAATTGGAGAGGAAGGCAGTGCTCAGATATTTGCCGCTCAAATTCAAAATCAAGAGTTAACTCTCACTACAGCCAAAAGTGACTTGTATGGTAATCTGGACCTTGCAACTGCACAAGTAATTGTGTTTAAAAAGTCGAGTGGAGATATATTTGGCGCAACCGAAAAAAGAGGTAATGTGATTATTAATAATACCGTTCTCTCTTATGACCAGATAAAAGAGATTGCAGATCGATATGGAGTTGAACCTGTTGCAGGTAATTATTGGTATGATAAAATCAGTGGTCTTTATGGAGTTTCTGGTTACCCGGCCTATGGATTTATGTATCCCGGTCACAATTTTGGGGTTTTAAGCAGAAATGCCTCTTCCGGGAACACTGGCGTGATTATCAATGGTCGTGAGTTAGCACAGGTTGAATGGGCTGTATGGAGTTATATGCTAGGGTATTACATACAACCTGGCTCATATTGGCTCGATGCCCAGGGTAATGCAGGATATGAAGGTTCTGATGTTCCTGTAGTCAATCTCTTTATGGCAGCCCAGCAAAATTTGTATTCAGGGAAGGGAAGTGCAGGTGATAATTTCTGGTCAACCCGTTTTAGTGCAGGTAACTCAAACCAGGACAATACACAAGGATATGTGAGTGTTCCGGGATATGGGCCAGTGGGTTACGGATTTTAATCAGTGTTTCTTCTATTTTATTAATTTATTTGTTATTATTTCCATTTTAGCAATAGTAAGTTTATTATCTAAAATGTCGAACTATATAGAATTACAATAAATTATTACAACCTGATTTTGAGAAATCCTAATTTACTGCAGAAGGATTTTAAGCCATGATTTCACATCCTGATCCTTATCTGCCATTCTATAAACATCACATTTTCTACATATCTCATTCTTGCATTCATTATCTTTTTCCGACGCTTCCCAACAAGGCTCTGTAATGGATTGGAATGCCTGACACTTGTTTCGATTCCTGCGTGAACAATTTCGAATTGTCCAACAAGGAATATGTGCCATCAGAGCTTTTATTCCTGCAATATTTAAGCCGTGCATATCGAGTTGTTCATCGATATAATTCAATCGAATTATATCAACATCTGAAAATAAATGCCGTTTAGATTCTAACTTATAAGGGATGATCAGCCCTCTATCTATATATTGCCTTATAGAATGATTTGGAATACCTGAAAGTTTTGAGGCTATTGCCAGGGTATAAAAGGGTTCATTAATTTTAGGTCTTATTATTTTATTCATATGTAAATAATTATTTTCTTCCCAAAATTATTTATTATAATTATAAATAATGAAAAAAATTTAATTATATTTTATAATTATGTATTATTGAAAACAGTAATTATGTATTTTCAAATTCTGATTTATTGTCCAATATTTCGATTTTAATACATAGCTAATGATTTTCACATGCCTCCACAATTAAAAGTATTACTACCTCTGTTTGCGATCTTTATTACCATTTTCGTGGTAGTCAGTCACTTTTTAGTACCTGTTTCTTTTGGGGAATATGGACATTATCGGGGTAATTCACTTATTGATATTGCAAATCATGAATTAGTATTTGCCAACAAA
>CAZKMG010000296.1:0-5083 GCA_964553465.1 uncultured Bacteroidaceae bacterium | reverse complement strand
ACGAGTCAGGAAAGAGAAACAGGTTCCTATCTTTTTAAAGGTTGATCTTGATCACCTTATCAGTGAAAATAAGAATTTAATTGAGATAAATGAAGATGGAGAACCTGAAATGAAGATTTTTCAGAATGTATTAGAATTCTCCCATCTCAAAGTACGTGAATGTATGGTACCTAGAACCGAAATCACTGCAGTAGAAATAAAAACGTCGGTAGCTGATTTACGCTATAAATTCATAGAGTCGGGTTATTCAAAAATTCTTGTTTATCATCGTTCTATTGATAATATCATCGGTTATGTTAATTCAAAGGAAATGTACAAAGGTTCAGACAGTATTAAATCCATGCTGACTCCTCTCTCGATAATTCCGGAAACCATGCCTGTAAATAAGCTGTTTAGGAATCTTATCAAGGAACAGAAAAGTATTGCATTGGTTGTTGATGAGTATGGCGGTACCTCGGGTATAATTACTCTTGAAGATATTATGGAAGAGATTTTCGGGGAAATAGAGGACGAACATGATAAACCAGAATTTATTGAGAAACAAATCAGTGAAAATGAGTTTATCTTTTCAGGACGTCTCGAAATTGATTATATCAATGAAAAATACCGGTTGAATATTTCTGAATCGGAAGATTATGACACTCTTGCGGGTTATATTATCTTTCATCATGAAAATATTCCGGAAATAAATTCAATCCTGAGAATAGATAACTTTGAGATGAAGATACTTAAAGTAAGTCAGACCCGTGTTGAACTAGTTCATATTGTACGTAAACCAAAGGAGTTATAATTCCTTTAATCTCTTCCCTTCAATCCGATTATTTGATTTCAATTTGTACAAAAAACAATTGAAATTAGTATATTCGTACCCTTAATAAAATGATACTTTAATTAAACGAATATACATGGCGACTCTACAGAATATCAGGAACAAGGCAGGAGTGCTGGTGGCCGTAGTTATTGGGCTTTCCCTGTTGGCATTTATCTTGGGTGATTTACTTGGTTCCGGTCAAAAGCTCTTTTCTAGAAAGCGGCTTGAAGTAGCTGAAATCGGAGGTAAATCAATAAATATATTGAATTATAATGAAAAAATTGATGAGCTCTCCAATTTTTATAAAATGACTTATAACATTGGAACTCTCGATGCGGAGACCATGGAATCAATCCGTGATGAAACCTGGCGAACTGCCGTAAGAGATATTATATTGGGAAAAGCCTACAATAGCCTTGGAATAAGCGTCAGTAATGATGAACTTAAAACAATGTTGCTTGGGGATTCATTAAATTCTGCACTATCAGATGAGCCTCATCCTATTGTAAGAAGGATGTTTACCAATCCTGAAACGGGTGAATTTAACAGAGCTCAGATGGTAAATTATTTTGAGTCGATAAGTAACCCTGTTTATAAGGAGGAAAAGAAAAGATGGATTTTTCTTGAAAACCAGATTGTTGAAGAAAGACTAAGTACCAAGTATTTTAACCTCGTACGTAAAGGAATTCAACCAAGTACGTTAGATGCAAAATATTATGCTTTGGAAAATGAAACCACTGTTGATTTCAGCTTTGTATTCACCAGTTATAATACAATTCCGGATGAAGGCATCAGCATAAGCCCTTCTGAAGTCCAGGCATATTTTGATGAGCATAAAGAAACCTATCGGCAGAACGATGCACGAAGTGTGGAGTTTGTTGTTTTTGAATTACTCCCTTCTCAGAAAGATGATGATTATGCCCATGAATATATTGCCCAGAGTAAAACAGCATTTGAACGTTCTGACAATCCTATATCTTTTGTAAACAACAACTCTGATAAACCATATGTTGATAAAAACTATGGCATTTCAGAGCTTTCAGAAGTAATACGTGATTCGATTTTCAGTGCCAAACCAGGTTTCGTTGCCGGACCGTATTTTGAAAATGGTTCATATAAACTAGCACGGCTTATTGAATTTGATGCTGTATCGGATTCTGTTAGAGCCAGACATATCCTTATCTCTCTGTCAGTTCAACGTGATGATGCCAGGGCAAAAACTATTGCGGACAGTTTAAAGCAACTAATTGATAGAGGAGCAGATTTTAACCTGCTGGCTTCCCAGTATTCTGCCGATGAAAATAATAAAGCTATTGGTGGAGACCTGGGATGGTTTAAAGAAGGTCAAATGGTTAAGCCATTCAGTGATGCATGTTTCAGTGCAGAACGGGGAGAGGTGAAAATTATTAAAACAAATTATGGTTATCACATTGTAAGGGTTGATGCTCAAAGTCCAAAGGTGAAAAAAGCAAAAGTTGCTTTTCTTGAAAGAGAGGTAATACCAAGCGATGAAACCACACAGGAAATTTACTCGAAAGCAGTTTCATTTGCTGCTAATGCGCCTAACGTTGATGAATTCAGAAACCTTTGCAAGAAGGAGAATATCACTCCAAGGTTTGCAACAGATTTTACCAAGTCTGATAAATCTCTTCCTGGTCTTGATAATTCCAGGGAAATCATACGATGGGCTTTTGAAAATGAAGAAAGTACTATCAGTTCTATTTTTGATATGTCAGATAAATACATCATAGCTGCATTAACCAATGTCAAGGAAAAAGGATTTGCTCCACTGGAGAGTGTTAAACCGGAAATTGAAATCGCACTGAAAAAACAGAAAAAACTCGAAAAGCTTGCCGATGACATAAAGACTAAAATTTCATCCACTGGTTCAATTGATGAAGTATCCAGCATTTTAGGCAGTGAGATTTCCGAGGCATCTCAAGTACGATTTACGAATCCATATATCAATAATGTTGGTATTGAACCCAGGGTTGTAGTAAAAGCCCTTGAACTCCCAATAGAAAAAATTTCAGAGCCTATCATTGGAGAAAACGGAGTGTTTGTCGTAGTTGTTCATGCAATCGTTAAACCTTCTAATCCTGATATTTTTTCTGCAAAATACAGGTTAAAATACGCTATTGACAGCAGGGTTACCTATGAAGGTTATGAAGCTCTAAAGGAAAATGCTAATATTGTAGATAACAGAATTAAATTTTTTTAACAGCTACAATTTACTTTGGGATTAAACGCACTGTAAAGTCAGGTCAGGTTAAAAATTCTTTAACAATTCCTGCTACAATTTTGCCATCAGCTTTACCTGCGATTTCCTTTGTCACAAGTGCCATCACTTTTCCCATGTCTTTTATTCCCTGAGCACCTGAATCAGTAATAATTTTCTGAACTATTGATCTGATTTCCTTCTCACTTAGTTGAGCAGGAAGGTAGGCTTCAATTACTGCAGCTTCAAATATTTCTTTATTGTATAAATCCTTTCGATCTTGTTCAAGGTATATAGCAGCTGAATCTTTTCTCTGATTCACGAGTTTTTGAAGAATTTTTATTTCTTCGGTTTCTGTAAGTTCAAATCCGGCCCCTTTATCTTTCCTTGCAAGGATAAATGCAGTTTTAACTGCCCGGATAGCTTCAAGTTTCTCTTTTTCCCTGGCCAGCATAGCCAGTTTAAGATCATTATTTATCTTTTCGGTAAATGACATAATTAATCGACATTATCATGCAAATATGAATTATCTTCACGTAAACGAGGGGTATTATCCTCATCCTCTGAGAGAGTAAATTTAGAAATTTGACTATCCTCTGATGGTTTAGAGTCATCATCTATCTGAATCTGTTTTCTTATATAGGCAGGTTGATTCTCCAGCTGCTCAATTTTATCATTACTTTTTGCATCGGAATATCCTGTTATTTCCTTTACCTTCTCATGAGTCATCTTCAATTTATTTACTCTTTCTTCTCTTTTCCTGGCTTCTTGTTCAGGATCTTTTTTTACCATTTGTTTATCCTCAAAAAGAATATATTCCTCAGACTTTTCCGTATCTGTTACCTGGAACTCAATGGTTGTCTGCATAGTAGGTTCATTACCTAAAAAATTCTGACTTTCCTCAAATTTGGTTTTGTTTGTTCCCTCCGTCATCCTGGATTGGTTATCACTCAATTGTACTCTCTCATAGTGCCGTTTAATAGTATAGAGTTCTGGAATAGAGTTAGTTTCAAATCCTGTGGCAATTACAGTAACATTGATAGCATCCCCCAGACTTTCATCCTGGCTTGTTCCCCAGATTATCAATGCATTGCGATCGGCAGCCTGATTGACATAATCTGTGATTTCCCCGACCTCATCCATACTTATTTCTTCGTTACCTGAAGTAATATTTAGCAGAATACTTTTTGCACCAGTAATATCATTGTTATTTAATAAGGGTGAGGATAGAGCTTTTTCAATTGCTTTAACTGCCCTATTCTCTCCAGATGCCCTGGAAGAACCCATTATCGCAACACCACTTTTTGTCATAACTGTCTCAACATCAGCAAAATCAACATTAATATATCCATGTACTGTGATAATTTCAGCTATTCCTTTAGCAGCAGTTGCAAGAACATCATCGGCCATGGAGAAAGCTTCCGAAAGTTTGAGGTCACCATATACTTCACGCAATTTTTCGTTATTAATTACCAGCAAAGAATCAACATATTGTTGTAATTCATTTATTCCCTGGATTGCCTGGTTTATACGTTGCTGTCCTTCAAATCTGAAAGGGATGGTTACGATGGCAACTGTCAGTAATCCCAGATCTTTAGCGACTTTCGCAATTACAGGTGCAGCACCTGTTCCTGTTCCACCTCCCATCCCTGCCGTAATAAATACCATTTTTGTATTTACTGAAAGGATTTCCTTTATATTATCTATCGATTCCATGGCGGCCTTCCGTCCAATATCCGGTTTATTACCCGCGCCCCTGCCTTCCGTGAGTGATTCACCGAGTTGAACTTTGACGCTCACCGGACTATTGATCAGAGCTTGTGCATCAGTATTGCAGACTACGAAATTCACATCTCGTATCCCTTTCCTGAACATATGGTTAACAGCATTCCCTCCACCTCCTCCAATACCAACAACCTTTATGATCGATGAACGTTCAGCAGGTAAATCAAAATTTATTAATTCCTCAACCATGGTGATAGGTTTTAATGTTACATTTAAATCACGTGAATAAAATATCTACAGACGCTACATACTGGCATCATTTTCTTCAA
>CAZKMG010000295.1:0-5087 GCA_964553465.1 uncultured Bacteroidaceae bacterium | reverse complement strand
CCTCCGCTGGTATTAAAAAGCAGTTCGGGCTGGATAAATGCATTAAAAATTTTTATCCTGGACATCAGACCGATATGAAAGCCCATGAATGATTCATCCTCCATCAATGAATAGGTAGTGATGCCAGAAACCACGTTTGATACATTGTCAAATGCAAGTTTGGAGTAATTCAGGCCTCCTTTAATACCAATGCTAAAAAACTGCGCAGAGGTTATTCCAAAGATTCCTGCTATAAATAAAATAGTCAAAATTGTTTTTTTCATAATTTTAATTTTTTAATTCAGAATCACTTTTTTTACAAAAATCTGACATACATGCTAATTCAAACGCTAAAAAAATAAAAAAGTTACAATAGTGATGAATAATCGTAATTTTAACTGAATTAGATTTAATTATTTCAGAATATAAATTCAGATTAATTTATTTAATAGATTTTTTCCTGGTTTTCCAATTAATAAGAAATAGAATTCCAACAAGAAAAAGTGGGCCGGAAATAAAAAAATAAGTCATTAAAACAAATTTTCCCCATGCCCAAATTATATAAAACACCCCTAACGTAATGAATAAAACACCTCCGATCCATTCACGACGCCATGTGTATACAAGAATAATAATTAAAACAAAACAGGGAATCAAATGCATGAAGAGAGCCAAGATTGTTTGCCAGAATGAATAATGTTCATCGAACACATCAAAAGCAAAAATGCTCAAAAAAACAATATATAGTATTGTCAATATTCTTGGAGTCCAAAACAATATTTTTTTCATATATTTTCTCCTTTCTTATATGTATATTACCTAAGTTAAGGAAATCTATAATATCTTAAAGAATATCAATTCATAATTTCTTTTAAAACTAATAACCAAATAAATACTGAAGTATTCATGTTCATGTTATCGAGGTATGTTTTATCATCTTTTCCGTTCCGATCAAATCTCTGATAACCACAGATGCCATTATGCACCCAAATAAAGGAGGCATATATGAAATGGTACCTATAGTTGATTTTTTGTTTCTTTCTCCATCAATTAATTGAATCGAATCTTTTGAAACCTGCTCGGGACTGTATACCACTTTAAATCCCTTTCTGATCCCATTCTTATGCAATTGTTTACGTATTTTATAGGCTAACTTGCAGGTATGAGAGTCTGAAATGTCAGATACTTTAACCTGCATCGGATCAAGCTTACCTCCTGACCCCATCGAGCTGATTAAAGGGTATTCTTTGCATAAAGTCTTCTGTATAAGAAAAACCTTCGGTGATAAAGTGTCTATTGCATCCACTACGTAATCATATCTTTTCTCCAGCAAATGATCCATCTTTTCATTATACAGGAATTCATTTACAGAGATGATCTCAATATCTGGATTTATATCTAGAAGCCTTTCAGACATCAGGTCGACTTTATCTTTTCCTACATTGGAATTTAAAGCAATAAGTTGCCTGTTCCTGTTTGAAGGCTGAACTTTATCTCCATCCACAATGGTTAAAATGCCTACTCCTGCCCGACAAAGCATTTCAGCAGCATATGCTCCAACACCTCCTAATCCAATTACAAGAACATGAGAAGCTTTAAGTAATTTCAGTGCTTCTCTACCTAATAACAACTCCGTTCGACTCTGCCATTCTGGAATCATACAATTATTCTTTGAAAACAATGTGATAATTTTCCCGGATTATTTTTTGAAGTGATGATATATTAATATTGTATAATTCAGCAACCATTTTATAAATGTCTCTTACCTGAATGAGTTTATCATCTGTCTCAATGAAAATTTTATCGGAAGAAATGTGTGAACTAATCATAGATTTTTTATTCTTATCATTTAATAATCGGGTACCTATTGAAATATAAAATCCATTGGCCACCAATTCCTCAGCAAGCTTAAGGTTTCCACTAAATCCGTGCACAATCCAGGAAATTTCTGATTCATATTTATTTTTAATCCGCATCAATTCATTGAATGCTCTCACACAATGAATTATTAAAGGTTTTTTAGAAGTGATGGCATATTTAATATGTGTAATGAAAACCTCTTCTTGTTTGTCCATACTGATTTTAATCATTCTATCCAGTCCTGTTTCACCAATTGCTTTTACCTGCGGTAAATGCGAAGTCTTCCCAAGGATACTATCAATTGCTTTAGCTGTGGTTTCATTAATATGCCATGGATGCAATCCAATACTTAAAGGCCTTGCAGATGGGATCGCCGTATAATCATCCGAAAATATGTTCAGTATTCTGAATGTATAATTTTCAATATCCGAGAAATGTGTATGGATGTCAATAAAATCTTCTTTTGAAGGAGATAATCTCATGATATCTTAATAGAGTCAATAGCCCTGTACATGCGCTTCAAAACCTCATCCTTTCCAAGAATCTCAGCAATATTGGTCATACCTGGACCTTTGGCAGTTCCTACTATTGTAATTCTCCATGCACTCATGACCTCTCCTTTATCCAGCTTATGTATCTCGATGAAAGACCTTATTTTATCTTCAATCACCTGGGACGTGAATGGTTCTGTTGCTGTGAGAATTTCTGCCAGGTTTCTCATTAGTTCATTAGTATGTTCTTTCCACCGTTTTTTTAATATATTTTCGTCGTAATTCGTCGGTGGTAAAAAGAAAAAGTCAGAATGTTCCCATAAATCATGGATAAGAATTGCTCTTTCTTTTACTAATTCAGTAATTTTCTCAAGTGGCAGATTGCCTTCTTTAATCCCTTTGGATTGCAGGATTTTTTTTAATGACACTGCCAACTCAGCATTCGTTTTCTGCTGCAGATAATAATGGTTAAACCACCTGGCTTTTTCGGGATCGAATTTTGACCCTGATTTTCCAACTTTGTCTAATGAAAAATCCCTGATAAGATCGTCCAGGCTGTATATTTCCTGTTCATTACCTGGATTCCATCCCAGGAAGGCAAGAATGTTCAGACAAGCTTCAGGGAGATAGCCTGATTCACGATATCCCGTTGAGACTTGTCCTGAAAAAGGATCCTTCCATTCAAGAGGAAAAACTGGGAACCCTCCTTTATCACCGTCTCTTTTACTCAACTTGCCTTTGCCGTCAGGTTTAAGTATCAGTGGGAGGTGTGCAAAATGAGGCATTGTCTCCTCCCATCCAAAAGCTCTATAAAGCGAAACATGAAGCGGTAAACTGGGAAGCCATTCCTCTCCCCTAATAACATGAGTGATTTTCATCAAGTAATCATCGACCACATTGGCCAGGTGATAGGTTGGCATCCCATCTTGTTTGAAAAGAACTTTATCATCAAGGCTTGAAGTATGCACTTTAATGTCGCCCCGGATCATATCATGCATAATAATTTGCCTGTCAGGATTGAATTTATAGCGAATTACATATGGATGTCCGCTTTTTAATCGATTCCGGATTTCATTCTCCGAAAGCACCAGCGATGTATCCATCCTCTCTCTGACCATTGCATTATAGATAAATGTCTCTTTTTTCGTTTCGTATTCTTTTCTTAATTTATCCAATTCATCTGAAGTATCAAAAGCATAATAGGCTTCTCCGGAAGCAACAAGTTTTCCTGCAAATTCACGATAAATTTCCTTTCTTTCAGATTGCCGGTAAGGAGTATAAGGGCCTCCTCCAACTATACCTTCATCCGGTAATATTCCCAACCATTTGAGCGACTCGATAATATATTCCTCTGCTCCCGGAATAAATCTTGCTTGATCCGTATCCTCAATTCTTAAAATAAACGTCCCGTTATGGTGTTTTGCAAAGAGATAATTGAATAATGCGGTCCTGAGTCCGCCGATGTGAAGAGGACCGGTGGGACTGGGTGCAAATCTCACCCTTACAAGATTTGTAGCCATATCAATTCAGAATTTGTGCAAAGATAATCAAAAGTAGTGAGTGCCGAATACGGATCATAATTCATGGATCACTGTTCACACTTATATTCTTAATTATTTTTTTGCCCCGAAAGTTTATTTTAATTTCGTCAATGTAAATAATCCTACATTTATGGATCGAATCCTTGTTATTGGTGCTGCAGGACAAATAGGGTCTGAGCTTGTGGTTGAACTCAGGAAAATTTATGGTAATGAAGATGTGTATGCAACTGATCTTAAACAAGCTTCAAAAGATATCATGGAAAGTGGCCCTTACCAGATCCTTGATGTTATGGATGACCGACAGTTAATCCATTTTATCATACGACATAAAATTACTCAGATCTACCATCTGGCTGCGGTTCTTTCAGGAAATGCAGAAAAACTTCCTTTGCAGGCATGGCATATTAATATGAGCAGTCTTCTCAATGTATTGGAAATTTCTAAAATGGTTGAAGAGGTTAAGAAAGTATTCTGGCCAAGTTCACTAGCAGTCTTTGGACCATCCACTCCTCGGGAAAATGCACCGCAGCTTACAACCATGGATCCAATAACGGTTTATGGAATTTCCAAACTCACCGGTGAACGCTGGTGTAATTATTATTTCAATAAGTATGGATTGGATGTCAGGAGTATCAGGTATCCCGGACTGATTAGCTATAAGACGGAAGCAGGAGGAGGAACAACCGATTATTCTGTTGAGATCTATTATGATGCTATCCGAAAAGGATCTTATGAATGCTTTCTGAACGAAAATACTGCACTCCCCATGCTATTTATGCCAGATGCCATCCAGGCAACCATCCAGCTTATGGAAGCTAAACGGAATAAACTCTCGGTTCATACGAGTTATAATTTAGGTGGGTTTAGTGTCACTCCAAAAGATATATTCCTTGAGATCAAAAAACATATTACTGATTTTAAAATCACCTATAAGGAAGATTTTCGCCAGGCCATTGCTGATACATGGCCGAAAAGTGTAGATGATACAATTGCCAGGAAAGATTGGAAATTCAGTTATAATTATAACCTGGAGAAAACGACTACAATAATGCTTAAGGAAATCCGAAAAAAATTGAAAAAACAGTGAAATGTTGATGAAATTATCCTGGATAGTAATTTTATATAATTGATATTAGGGTATCAATGAAACGACGTGACAACGTAACGTCGTCACGAATTCTAAGATTAAACCAAGTTTTTCAACAAAAATTTTGTT
>CAZKMG010000294.1:0-5100 GCA_964553465.1 uncultured Bacteroidaceae bacterium | reverse complement strand
ATCTGTGCTGGCACACCCATTTTCATTGTCTTCCAGAATCCTCCTCGCCGATGCTCAAAATTTGAAACATGAATGATCACATCGATAAAACTTCGTTCAGGCTTATATTTGATTATGAAAGGCGCGTAATATCCTTTTGAGTTTGAGACATTTTTACCAACAACTCCGTTGCTGCCTTCAAATTCTTCATTAATATAAAGCTCAAATGAGGAATCAAATACAGGAACATCAAATGCCAGCTCACTATCAAAATTCTCTGGAAGGAGTATTCTTAACCTGTAGGTGCAATATCCGAAACCGGGAAGATTTTGTCCATTTAATTTGTACATTGTCCAATATCCCGGAACTGATCCAAATAAATCAGCTTTAATAAAAGTATCCTTTGTGATTTCATTCTGAGAAAGATATTTTTTCCAGTAAAATTCCCATTCACCATTTAACTGAATAACTTTATGTCTGTTAAACGAGAAATTTCTTAAATCAAGGATCCCTTTTTCTGCTTTTGGAGTAAACTTTTCTGAGGAAGATAAATTGACTTTCTCTATAGGATTTTCAAGTGTCTGAGCCAAAAGTAAAGAAGTTGGCAAAGAAACTGTTAATGAAAAGAATAAAATAAATAATTGTATATGTTTTATTTTGCTGCTTATTGAAGAAAACATGCTTTGAAATTAAATAAAATAACACAATAATAAACAATATATTTTTAGGTTTTATTTCATCCATAAATAATTTATTATTAATGGTCGGATGGAACTCGCATATAAGATTTTCATCCATATTTGTGTTTAACGAACATGCTCGTTTCACAAGAAATTCCGAAAATTTATTTATGACACTTATCCGGCTGAGATAGCTTATCGAGTGAATTTATTTGAGCCACAAATCTATAATCTATAGCTTTCTCAGTTTACTGTTCTTAATACTAAATGCAAAGTATATTATAAGACCGATTACAAGCCATATAGAAAATATCAACCAGTTTGTATAACCAAGTTTTGTCATTAAAAATAAACAACTTAAAAGTCCAAGCACCGGAATCAATGAAAAGTTTTTAAGATAGCTTAAAATCCCTGTGGTAATGATCACGAATAAAAAAATTAACATCGGTATCTTTTCCATAAAATTTATAGAATTTCCAGATCCTGCCCTGGGTAAAAAATTGAAATAATCTATCCAATATTCGCGGTTATATATATAATTCAGGACGAATCCAATAATTATTAACAAGGGGACTATCAACTTTCCATTTATATAGGGTACTCTGAATCCTCTTCCTTTCTCCTTGTCATTATGCTTTATTACAAGAATTCCTCCACATACAATAATAAAAGCAAATAAGGTTCCTATACTGGTCAGGTCCGTAACAATTGTCAGATTCAGACACAATGCAGGGATTCCCACAACTATTCCAGTAATGATGGTGGCAAATGATGGCGTTTTATATCTTGGATGAATTTTTGAAAATGCTTTTGGCAGCAATCCATCCCGGCTCATGTTCATCCATATACGGGGTTGTCCTATCTGAAAAATTAAGAGGACCCCAGACATGGCTATGATCGCGGTTAGTGCAATTATTCCACTGAGCTTATTAAGTCCAACTTTCTTGAAAACAAATGCGAGGGGGTCACCAACTCCCAGTTCCGTATATCTGACCATTCCGGTAAGTACTAGTGTAATAAAAACATAAAGAACTGTACATATTATCAAGGCATAAATAATTGCACGCGGAAGATCTCTGGTTGGATTTTTACATTCTTCAGTTGTAGTGGAGATCGCATCAAACCCAATATAGGCAAAAAAAACTGCTGAAACCCCCTTTAAAACCCCTGAAACACCATTAGGTGAAAATGGGTTCCAATTATCAGGGTTTACGTAAAAGGAACCGACAACAATCACTCCAAAAACAACAAAAAGTTTAATAGCTACAATGAAATTATTAGCCTTTTTCGACTCTTTTATACCAATAAAAACAATTACGGTAATGATAATAACTATCATCAAAGCTGGAATATCGGCTATTAACCTAAGCGGGCCTATCTGTGGAGCAAGCTGCCAGGCTAAATATCCTTCCCGAAGGCTTGCTGATAAAGATTCCAGGGCATTACCCTGACTTAAAAGGACAGAAGCTGATTTATGAGCATTAAATGCAGTATAATAATCAATGGTTAGAAACTGTGGGATACGATATCCAAAGCCATTAATAAATTGCGTGAAATAATCCGACCATGAAATGGCAACCACAACATTGCCAATAGCATATTCAAGTAGCAAGTCCCATCCTATTATCCACGCGATTATTTCGCCAAACGAATAATATGCATAGGTGTAAGCGCTCCCGGATACCGGTACTTTTGATGCAAATTCAGCATAACATAAGGCTGAAAAGCCACATGCAATGGCTATGAACACAAACAATAAAGAAATAGCCGGTCCTCCTTCTGCAGCGGCGTTTCCAATTGTACTAAAAATACCGGCCCCGATGATCGCGGCTATGCCAAAAGCAGTCAGATCCCTGAGGGACAAATCTCTCTTCAGGGATTCCGCTTTATTCACTTCATCCTTTAAATCTACTAAAGTTTTTTTACGAAATAGAGCATTCTTCATTTAAAACCTGATATCGGTTTTATCTAGCTTTTCAACATAGCAAGTAATAAATATATTCTTTATTTCTTATATTTTCTGACTTCGATAGATTTTACAGGGAAATCATCTTCGAATTTAGTAATTGTACATTCCCATCCAATCTTAGATCAACTAAAAATAAGGTACGATTATATATTTCCAGTTGAAGTAAAATTAACAAATACAACCAGCATATTCTGTATTTAAAATTCAATACAAATTCGGAAAATAAAGTAAGAATTCGAAAATTCATTGAACATAAGCTGGAAATACTATATTATTTTGCTGCTCAGTGAGGTTGAATTAACAGTAAATAAATACCTCTAATAATCCATAAATGGTCCTCTGGGATCGGCCTCTTTCAATTCCGTTTGCCAGTGAATAAATTTATTTTCAATGGCCTTATTCTTTTTGATATCATGATCTGACAGGTCGAACTTTTCTTCCACATCAGCTGACAGGTCAAATAATCCATTTGCTTTTTTAGAATTTATCCATTTCAAATTTCCTATCCGGGCAGCTTTATCTTCTCTGAAATCCCAGTACATTTCTTTTCTTTCCTGATTTTTTTCTCCTATTAGAAGGGGTAACATATTGAATCCATCTAAAATAAGAGAATCAGGCTTCTCAATTCCCGCGGCAGCTAAAATAGTTGGGAATATTTCAAGTGTGCTGATAAAATTATCAATAAGCTGTCCTCTTTTTATTTTACCGGGCCATTTAATTATACAAGGTACACGAAGTCCTCCCTCCCACATTGATCCCTTTCCTCCTGAAAGTGGAGAATTATCTGAGCCCATTCCTCCGCCGTTATCAGAGAAAAATATCACTATCGTATTTTCCTTAAGGCCTAAACTATCGACCAGGCAGAGAACATTTCCAATAGCCTCATCCATACAAGTTATGGCAGCCTTGTATCCCCTCCTCTTACGTTCCTGCTCCGTAATTCCCTCAGGATATAAAGCCAGATATTCTGGCGGTGCTTGAACTGTTCCCCGAATTTCCGGCTCAAGGCTGGAAGATCCATGCGGTGCATTAAAAGGGAGATACAGGAAAAAAGGATTTTCACTGTTTTCTGTCACAAAACGCAAAGCCTCACGTTCAAAAAGATATGTGGAATATACTCCTTTATCTTTTGTTGTGGGTTCATTGTTCCTGTACATTGAAGGTACACCGTATCTTTCGTGAGAATAATAATCAATACCGGTATTTACAAATCCATAAAATTGATCAAATCCTCTTTGTAATGGTAAAAATCTTTTTAACTGGCCCATATCCCATTTACCGAAAATTCCATTAATATATCCTGCATTCTTTAACAATTCAGGGAAAAGAATTTCCTGGAGGTCGGTACCTAAAATCCTTTCAGGTGAAGTGCTGTACTCATACGCACTATATTTATAGCCGTCATCAACCCGGTCATTACGAAATAACTCAAATGTGCCGTTTCGCTGAGGATACTGACCTGTCAGCATACTGCAACGGGATGGGGTAGAAACTGGTGCAGTCACATAAAAATTAGTGAATCTTGCGCCATCCATTGCAAGTTTGTCGAGATTTGGAGTGATTATATCTTTCCTTCCACAACAACCAATATCATTATAACCTTGATCGTCTGATACAATTAAAATTATATTAGGACGTTTCATTCCATTATTTTCTATCTGCTTCTTATTGGTTTTACAGCATCCCGCTAAAATAAGAGGAATACAAGAATATATGCATGTAAAAAATAAGCCACAATATTTATCATGGTATCTCATGGTCTAGTAAGCTTAATGTAAAACCAAAGATCTATAAGTGCTCGCCAGTGAAAAGATTAATATAATGATCTGAATCCGTTAGAATTCCCCCGCTTTTCAAGTAAAAATCTTTATCCAGAATAAATAAGCCTTGTTGTGTCTTTCTCCAACCAGCATCTGGAAATGGATGATAACTTTCCATCGTCTTCCAGTTCTTGTAATTCTGATGGCCGTTTGTTTCAAGTAGTCCTGTACCAAGTCCTGGAAAAGGATCGAGACGGGCAGCTACATTTTTATTCCAGTCAACCAAAATTGGATTAACTGTGAGGTCTGCACAGAAACACGGAATATTATTTTCTTTTGCAGCACTGGCCATTTTCATAGTCATGCTTAAGGTTTTAGCTGCTGGTTTTAGTGCAATTGCTCTGTAACCCATTGAAATGCGTTTTCGGACATCCATATCCGTATGTGCGCTTTCATCTGCAGCAAGCCGTACAGGGATATCCTTTACATCTATTTCAGCATGTTCAGGAAATGGTTCTTCAATAATAGCAATCTGATCAAATGCACCTATTTTTCTTGCATGTTCAATTAGTTTCAACAAGGTATCTTTTTCCTCGTATCTGCCGTTTGCATCAAAATAATATGGGAGTTTACCTGTAGCGGTATGAGGGGTACGATAATGTCCAATTGCTTTATGGATTGCTGACAGTCTCTCCATATCTTTTTTCAGCAT
>CAZKMG010000293.1:2103-5117 GCA_964553465.1 uncultured Bacteroidaceae bacterium | reverse complement strand
GTAAGAGAATGCGTGAACTTGTACCGAAACATGAAGAATATTGGTTTGAAATTTACGGGAAAATAGCTCTTACGGGTCATGCTGTCAGATTTGAAAGATATGCTAAAGAGTTGCACCGCTGGTATGATGTTTATGCTTTCCGGGTTCACCAACCGGAAAACCGGCATGTCGCCATTTTGTTTAACGATATCACAGACCGAAAGCTGGTTGAGGAGGCGCTGAGGGAAACCAAAGTACGCATGGAAATGTCTCTAAGTCAGATTGATATGGCTGTTTTCAATCAAGACCTGGACCTTCGCTATACATGGATTTTCAAACCTCAAATAGGATACACTGCTGAACAAGTTATTGGCAAAACGGACGCCGAACTACTCCCTCCCGAAGCAGCTACCCAGATTACACAGATAAAACGCAGGGTTCTGGAAAACGGGACTGGCGAGCACGGAGAGGTTAAGCTAGCATTAGAAAATAGTATAAAATATTTTGATTTTGTAGTAGAACCGCTACGCAATGCTTCAGGCCAGATGGTGGGAATTACAGGTTCCTCTTTAGATATCACCGAGCGCAAACATGCAGAGAGAGCAGTGCAGGAAAATGAACAACACTACAGATTGCTCTTTGAGAACAGCAGTGAGGCAATTCTTCTTACTAATCCGGATGGTTCAATATATTCTGCTAATCCGGAAGCCTGCAGGATTTATGGCAGGAGCGAGGAGGAAATTTATAAAATAGGAAGATCTGGCATAATTGATTTAAATGATCCACGTCTGGAATCTGCATTGGAAGAAAGAAAAAAAACCGGCAAATTCAAAGGTGAACTAAATCAGGTAAGAAAAGATGGAACAATATTTACGGCAGAAGTTACCAGCACTGTCTTCAGAGATACTTCAGGAAATGAAAGGACCAGCACGATCGTTCGCGATATCTCTGAACGCAAACGGGTATTGGAATCTCTGAACCTGGAGAAAGAGAACTTTCGCTATTCACTGGATAATTCGCCACTTGGGGCGCGAATCGTCACGCTAGAAGGAAATACAATTTATGCTAATAAGACCCTTTTGGAAATCTATGGATATGATAGTCTTGAGGAACTGCAAAGAACACCTTTAAAGGCTCGCTATACACCGGAAAGCTATATCCAGGCTCAAAAAAGAAAGCAACAGAGAAAACAGGGTGATTTAAGCGTAACCGATTATGAAATCAGTATTATAAATAGAAATGGAGAAATTCGCCATCTCCAGGTTTTCCGCAAGGAAGTTATATGGGATGGCGTCAGGCAATTTCAGGTCTTATATATTGACATCACCGGGCGCAAGCGTTCAGAGAAGGCACTGAGTGAAAGTGAAAATAAATTCAGGAAATTATTTGATGGAATGATTGATACTGCCTGGGTCATCGATTTTAAGGGGAATCTTATGGATGTGAACCAAACTGCTATTAAGGTTTTAGGCTATTCTAAAGAGGAGTTGCTTACTATAGGGCTTTACGGTATCGACACAACCCTGAAAAAAGAGGATATTCAGGCACTTGTCAAATCAATGCCATATGATAAGTTACAGATTTTTAAGACATCACATAGAACCAAAGGTGGGAGGGTATTTCCGGTAGAGATCAGTTCAAGTATAATAATGTATCAAGGGGAGGAAACAATTTTAAGTGTTGCAAGAGACATTACCGAACGCAAGAAGACAGAGGAAGCCCTTCAGCGAGAAAAGGATTTTGCCCAAAGCATAATTGATACTGCACAGACTATTATTCTGGTGTTGGACATACAAGGACGTATCGTCAACTTCAATCGCTATATGGAAGAAATTTCCGGATACAAGTTGGCTGAAGTCCGGGGCAAAGACTGGTTCTCGACATTTTTGCCGGAACGTCTCAAAAAAGAGACCCGTAATCTGTTCCGGAAAGCGACCAATAACATCCGGACGGTGGGCAAAATAAATCCGATTCTGACTAAAGACGGGAATGAACTCGAGATCGAGTGGTACGATAAGGACCTCAAGGATATAGAAGGTAATATCATTGGTTTGCTTTCTATCGGGCAGAACGTTACCAAACGTATGCTGGCTGAGAAAGAGATCTTAAAATCAAAGAAATTGCTGGAGGATCTCTACAAGCATCTTAATGAGATAAGGGAGAATGAAAGAACATTAATTTCCCGGGAAATCCACGATCAGATTGGGCAGTCACTTACCGCTTTAAAGCTCGATTTGAACCAGATACATAAGTCTATCAATTCCAATCCGGAAGCTGAGAAAAAACTCAAGAATATGATTGGACTGATCTCAGATACAATTAAAGATGTGCAACGTATCTCATCAGACCTGCGTCCGGGTATTCTTGATGATCTTGGATTAGCCGCTGCCATTGAATGGTATTCCTACGAATTTGAGAAAAGAACCGGAATAAAATGCAGACTGAAGCTTGATGATTCAATCGTTGATGATCCCAGAAAGAATCTAATATTTTTCCGTGTCCTTCAGGAGTCTTTGACAAATGTAATCCGGCATGCAAATGCCTCAGCTGTTACTATTAAGTTGAACCAGACCCAAAAAGGTATAACGCTGGCTATCAAGGATAATGGAATCGGGATCACAAGGGAAGAAGTTGAATCAACTAAATCGTTAGGATTGATTGGTATGCGCGAAAGGGTCAGACAATTTGAAGGTATAATTGATATCTCATCAAAAGAAGGTCATGGAACAAAGTTAATTATTTTTATTCCTGATAAGTAATATTAAGATATTATGAAACCCACATGATTGACCTCAATCACAACTGAGCTTGCGAGCTCAGCGAAGCTAAACACTAAGGGAATATAATCTACAATCATGTGCGGTTCCATCATACCATAAAAATCAAAATTATATTATGATGAAAATACTTATAGCCGACGACCATGCAATAGTCCGTGAGGGACTTAAACAATATGTAAAAACTCTGGATGAAGTTAAATTGATTGATGAAGCTGCTGAAGGGAATGAGGCCTGGACAAAGATCAAAGATGGAGA
>CAZKMG010000293.1:0-2093 GCA_964553465.1 uncultured Bacteroidaceae bacterium | reverse complement strand
AGATTATGACCTTGTAATTCTCGATGTTTCAATGCCCGGGATGAGTGGATTGGACGTATTACAGAAAATAAAAGAGAGGAATTTGCCAACCCGGGTTCTGATACTGAGTGTTCACCCTCAGGAACAATATGCCTTTCATTCATTTAAATTGGGTGCTTCGGGATATCTTTCAAAAGATAGTGCTTCCGAAGAATTGATTCTCGCGATAAAAAAAATTGCATCCGGAGGCAGATATATAGCATCAGCTTTTGCAGAAAAGATAGCTTTTAACGGGTTTGATCAAAGTGAAAAGCTGCCTCATGAAAAACTCTCGGAAAGGGAAGTCCAGGTAATGCTTATGCTGGCAAAGGGGGAATCTGTTAGCGAAATTGCTAAAGAAATTTTTATCTCTGGCAAAACGGTCAGTACATATCGTACCCGTATACTTAAAAAAATGGGATTGAAGAAGAACGCTGAGCTGACAATTTACGCGATAAAGAATAATCTGATAGAATAACGGCGCACGGTGCAGTTAAGAAAGTGTTTTAATCTGAATATCTCGATTTAATTAGATTTGTCAACATCCCTGAAATACCTTTACATTCGTTTGTGAAGAATTCCATTTCAGCATCTTTAAGATAGCCAATTTTACCAGAAATGATGATTTGAGTATATAATTCGGCTGCCGAACCTTTTGCAATTTAGAATTGTCTTATCGCCTGCTTATCACTGCCCAGTTCATCGCCTTCTGAGATATTGGATGAAATACTGACAGAAGATCTTCTCATCTGATCCTTCAGTCCAAAATTTTTTTGGAAGAACTTATTTTCATCAGTCAATTTGTAAATAGAAACAGCAAGGTCTATGGCTCTGCGTCATACCTTTAAATCCTCGAAATTACTCATAGCAGCGAGATCTTAAGATTATTAATGAATTATTCCACCCTAAATTTAATAATCATAAACAAGTAAAACAATATTTCAATTTTTGCCCATCACCAAGCGCCGTGCGCCTTGCGTCGTGTACCGTATGTCGTCTTTCCCCTACATCAAAATCATCAATTCCCTTACATCCGAATTGGCTAAATCCTTATATTTTAATGTGGCTGCATTGCCTATATTTACTCCTACAGGGAAACATTAATAAATAATGACCCTACTACGAATAGAAAGTACCTGTTCATGAAAATAGTCATTGCAGATGATTCCTCTCTGTTGAGAGACAGAATCAAAAGTTCATTGAATGGTTTTAATGGCATTTCAATAGTGTATGAAGCTAAAAACGGAGTGGAAGCACTTCAACTCATTCGGGAAAGCGAGCCTGATCTGGCAATAATTGATATCCGGATGCCGGAAATGAATGGGATAGAGGTGTTAAGAAAAATCAGAGAATCAGGAATGAAAACTAAGGTTTGCATTTTCACAAATTACAATTATCCCCAATATAAAAAGAGATGTCGTGAGGCGGGAGCTGATTATTTTTTATGCAAAACAGAAGATTTTCATAAGATTAATATTATAATCACCGATATGGTACGGGATGAATTGCAATGAATAACAACTCAATATTAAAATAAAATATGAAATAATAAACACTATTGTTATGGGGAAATACCTGGTAAGAGTGCACTGAAATAGTAACAAATGGTATCCTTTTCATATAAAACATAAATGAGCGAATTTTTTCATATAACGACAGATCAAATAGTAGTGTTCACGCTTGATGAACTATCTTATGCTCTTCCGCTGCTGACGGTGGTTAGGGTTATCCATGCAGTTGAAATAAGGCATTTACCAAAAGCCCCGGAGATAATATCCGGAATTATAGATGTGCAGGGCCGAATAATCCCTGTTGCTGACATTCGTAAGCGTTTTGGGCTGGCCGAACGGGAAATTAATTTGGACGACCGGATGATAATTGCCGATACTGGAAAAAGACATGTGGCGGTTCTGGCGGACACTGTTTCCGGCATAAATGATCTCGCACCCGGGCAACTGGAAGGTGCCAAAAAAACCTTACCATTTGCAAAACATCTCAGGGGAGTAGCGAAAGTCGAAAGTGAACTCATCCTTATTTATGATCTTGAAGAGTTTCTTAGTCTCGATGAGGAGAAG
>CAZKMG010000292.1:0-5122 GCA_964553465.1 uncultured Bacteroidaceae bacterium | reverse complement strand
AACACATTCCCTGAAAGCAAAAAGATACAATTCATTTAATGTACGTTCATCAGCTATCATATTCACTGAACCACGATTAAATTCCTGATTGTTCAGTGCAAAATGTTTTAAAGCTATGATAGCTCCTTTATCCTGAATGCCCTTGATTAATGACACATTCATTTCTGCCGTAAGGAAAGGATCTTCACTTGAACTTTCAAAATTTCTTCCGCCTATTGGCAATCGGTGTATATTTATACATGGACCAAGCCATTGGTCATATCCATATGCCTTAACTTCAGTACCATATGCATTTCCAATTTTTCGCATCAGGGAAGTGTCCCACGAAGCAGCTAAAGCGACAGGTGCCGGGAATTCAGCAACGACCTCGTTAACATTATAAAAAGGACCATAAATAGTTCTGAACTTCGGAATTTTTAACCTTTCAATTGGTGAAATATCCCACGAATTCATTCCTCTAAGCTGTGTGAGTTTTTCATCCAATGTCATTTGTGAAATGATTTCATCAGCTCTTTTTTCAAATTCTGAGTCCGGATTTTTTTCTTTTAATGTGCATGTAATTAAATAGGGTATTATAGCTAATAACAGCAAAGTGTAAAATATTTTTTTCATTTTAGACTGTTTGTAATTAATGTCTGTTGTTTCAATTGGTAATTCTCTGAAGCAGCCCTCCGTTCAAGAATTCATTTCAAATTTTTTCACTGAAAAATTCTTATTATGTTCTGTGATAGTACGTATTTAATTTTGACTTTATCAAGATTGTAGAAATTATATTTTCATGAATATTTGCCCCGCTTCTCGCAAAATATCGATCTTCTGCTATGAGGAAAATACTCATTTCTTTTTCATAACCCTAATTTACTTTTTTTTGGTTGAACATTATACTCATCTGTATTTAGTTTTTCTGTCCAACCATTTATGGGGCTAATACATTTATACATGGCATCACCTGAACTTGCCTCGTAAGGACCAATTAACCGCATTGTTTAAAAGATTGTGGAAGTAAAATTGTTGAAAAATTAATTCAACCCTGTATTTTCATAAAGGGAGTTGTCAAAAACATTTTCCTTTTTCCTTATACCCGTCGAGAAGCGGTTTTTCATGACCCACCAGGATCATGCATCCTTTGGGCTCATGAACGGATCGCTTTGCACCCCTGTGCGAACCCACTTTTATATTTAATAAAATAAAAAAAGCAGAAAGTATTAATTTCTGCCTTTATTGTGAAGTAAGTTCGACATTTCTCGAACCATTTTGAACAGGATTTATGACATGTGATAAATTTCTTATGGAAATAATTCCTTGAACCAGATATATTTGCAAAAGTCGGACATCATGAGCAACCTAAGTTGGAGGCAAGCACCTGTCGCTTAGCAATGTATGTTAATTCTAATTGCACAACCCAAGTGTTGGAAAAACTTCAGGTTTTTTTACAGCCAAATCATTACAATACTTATAATCATTAAAAAAAATATCGTTATTCCAATTATTCGATTAACTTTCTCTGATTCCAACCATCTTGAGATCAAATCACCGAATGAAATCCATGAAATCATACACGGTATCCCAACTAATCCGAAAGTAATTCCAAATACAAAGACGCTTAAATGAATATTATCAAGATGTGGCAAAAAAGCACTTGCCCCGCTTATTGCGATAATCCAGGCTTTGGGATTAACAAATTGCATGAAAAATCCATGATAAAAACCTATTTTAGATTTTGAAGCTACCGAATCGTTTGAGTTGAGTTTACTTAATACTAGCGCCAGGTAAAACAACCAGCCTGAACTTATAATTTTTAAGACCAGGCTAATGGCAGGATTTTTTGTAATAATCCCTGCAATTCCATATCCGGAGGCGAATAGTAAAACTAAAAAACCAAGAAAAATCCCAAACATTAACCCACTGGAGTACTTAAATCCATAATTTTTAACATGCGAGAAAAGTAGATAATTATTCGGTCCAGGTGTAATTAGGGTCACAAATGCAAATATCATATACCCGGTTATATTAAAACCAATCATCGAAAAGAATTTTGAAACAATTAGAATAAACTAAGCATACATACCTCAACAAATCTGAAAAGTAATCCAAAATCTTTAATTTCAATAATCATTTGGATTAAGTTATATTTAATTTATATATTTTATTATTGTGTTTATGAGATTGCCCGATTTTCTAATATAGATCGTAGCGACTTTCAGGGGGGAGGTCAAGGAGAGAGGTCATTCCTTCGGGTGGCTACAACACAGTTAAAAGATTGGTTGTCCTAAGTAATCAAGGTAAAAGGTACTGGAACGGTTATACTCAAATTAGCTTGATTTGATCCTCTTCCTTCTTCAGGTCTTTGTCCCATTCATCGTGATCATTGAAAAAAAACTGGACGGGAAGTCATAATTTGATTTAGGGTTAGTTCTTTCCATCAATCTCACGAATCAGATGCAAAGCCCCATCACGTATGGGCTTGTAGCGTACTCGCCAAATTATCAACCCAATTAACATAGCTAAAGCCACAGTTCCTAAAAAGTACACCTGAACCCAAATAAACTCAAAACCAAGTGAGGTGTTGAGACATAACCCAGCATCAATAAGTAATACTGAAAGTAAAGTCCATAATGTTTTTAACTGAAATGGTTTATACCTGTATGCTGCTTTTTTTAGCATTATAAGAGTTGGTTGCGAGTAATCAACATATTTATACTCTTTGTAATAATTCTTAAAAAACAAGGCAAATATTAGCATGGCAAACAAGAAACATATTCTACCAATAATATCAACAACAGGGCTTTTATCAACAATATCGTATACTATGAATACGAGGAAAATTGGGACAAAAATCCAATAGACTATTTGGAATCTTTTACTTAAACTGGCATATCGGTCGTCTTCGTTTTTAAGACGATTGGTTAACTCAATCAGGTTTATATTTTCCACTATTTCGTTATTTAGTTTCATATCTACGTCCTGTTAATTTCGTTTTTAATTGGGTTTTAATGCGATGGATTTTAACCTTAACACTGGTTTCGGTAATGCCTATTATTTCTGCAATTTCCTTCATACTCAAGCCCTCAAGCATTAACGATATTAAAGATTTGTCAATTACCGACAACATATTCAACTCGGTTTGAAGGCTTTCTATATATTTTTCCTGTATCTGTTTAGTTTCAAAGCTTTCCTCATCAAAAATTGTACTCAGGTTTTGTGTATCCGCACTAACCATAAGTTTCATGTTCTTGTATGCTTTTCCAGTGTAGCTGAGTGATGTATTTACAGCAATCCGGTAAATCCAGGTATTTATGGCCGAATCACCCCGAAAATTATTAAGGCTTTTCCAAATGTTAATCAACACCTCCTGAAACATATCTTTTTGGTCGTGGTCATTTGAATTGTAATAACCACAAATACGTTTTATTCGCCCACGGTTTTCAGCAACTATTTGATTAAACTTCTCTTCCTTTTTCAATATTCAGTATTTTTTGTATACTCTTTAGTAAATAAATTCATGAATAGTTACATTTCTTTTTGATTTTTTTCGATAGTTGAATCTTCTCTTTCTTAATCTGTTTTTCTGGATCGTATTCAATTCCTTTTAAAACACCCAGTTCTCATTTTAAATATTTCTCGGTATATTGAGTATTGAAAGAAGTTGAAAATAGGTTTATCAATGAATGTTCTATGTCAGATTTACAACTGAGACTGATTAGCCCTATTTTCAAGTTTTGCTTTAAGAACTTCATAGGGTGTAAAACCTTTATGTGAAGAGTGCGATCGATGCAAATTATAATACTTTTCCCAATCCTCCAATTGTTCGTTTAAATTAACATCATCTGTATACTCTAAGAATTGGTAATACTCCTGTTCACCGGTTCCATGAGATCTTTCCACCTTTCCGCTTAGGTTGGGTGATCCGGGCATAATAAGACATGGTGGATACCCAGGTCCAATAAATGCCAATGAAAGCGAGCCTAGAACACATGTCCATTATCAGTTTTCACCCTTTTGATCCTAAAAGGCAGCTTCTTTATGGCATGGTTCATAAAGTCAATCGCATTGTTTCGGGGATGTCTTTCATAAATCTTCAGGACCCTGATACGAGAGGCGTCATCTTTTGCGGTATAGGGATATCTTTTAATCCTTTTATTATTCTTGTCCATGAAAGTTAAGAACTTGACATCCATCTGTATATGATGCCCGGGAACCTGTTTTTCATATAGCTTAGCTTTAGGGCCTGTTGTAGTTTCCTTAACCAATGAAGTACTGGTTTGGTTTGTAACAGACAAGTTTTCGACAGGGCAGGGTTGGCAATTTCACTACGAGGCTGTAGAGTAAATCCCAATTGTGCTGGTGGACAATTTCTTGGTTTGCTATGTTCATCCGTTTCTGTTATATTCATTTTCACCTCCTTTTTATGCATTGAAAAATACTTAAAAGTGTCCAAGAGGGTATGACGTATCTACAGTAATGATTCAAATCTAGTTACCATGTTGTGATTGATGGAAGAACACTTAAAGGAAATGCGCAAACTAAAAGGTAAAGAATATGAGCAAGCCACCAGCATTAAATACACCAACACAAAATTACGTTTGCAATAATTCATAAAGTATAATTATAAGCGTTCTGACATTTACTTGTATGAAGTGAATCATACATTTATCAGCGAGTTTATTATCTACATTAAATCTATTTGTCTTACAATCCTTCATTGATATAGTCTTACCCAATCAACTGTCATACTAATCGGAAGTTCTTCAGGATGTGTGATCATTCCTGGCCACTCATGTTCCATCTGCTGATCAATAATCAGGTAAAATGGCTGATCAAATGGCCATTGGAAGGTTCCGGCTCCAGGCACCCTGGGGTATTCATATGACTTCACCCCATTAATAGCATAAACCAGCCTGTCGGGATACCAGCTCACACTATAGACATTGTAATCAGTAGTGTCAATTTTGGCAGTGGTAGATTTTTTTGGTTCAGTCTGCTTGAGTGCGTAGGTGTAATGATTATGCGTGGTCTGATATGCAAAGTCATCATGATTTAGTTTTTCCATTATGTCCATCTCCCCGTTAGACTGTTTCGGGTATATTTCCTTCTCCGACAGCATCCAGATTGCAGGCCACAT
>CAZKMG010000291.1:0-5132 GCA_964553465.1 uncultured Bacteroidaceae bacterium | reverse complement strand
CAATGATGGTACTCCTATTACCTATGCTACAGACAATATAGCATGGAACCATATAACTACAGGTGCTTATTGTTGGTATAATAATGATTCAGCTCATTTTGCATTACCATATGGAGCTTTATACAATTGGTATGCTGTAAATACGGGTAAACTATGTCCCCAAGGCTGGCATGTACCTTCAAATGCTGAATGGACAACTTTGATCACTTATTTAGGTGGGGCAAGGGTAGCAGGCGGGAAACTGAAAGAAACCGACACAACTTATTGGAAAAGCCCCAACATAAAAGCAACAAATGAATCAGGTTTTACAGCTCTTCCAGGTGGCGGTCGAGGTGAAGATGGATTATTCGGTAATATGAGCATTAATAGTTTCATGTGGAGTTCTACTGAGTACGATTTAAAATATGCCTGGTTTCAGAATATTTTTTATTATTACAGCGATGTTTTCAGTTACGGATATGATAAAAAAAATGGATTTTCTATTCGCTGCTTGAAAGATAAATAAGCTATTTATTTCAATGTCAAATAATTTCGACGTTCGGCCGCACCATTAACTAATAGAAAAAAGGATTTTTAATTACACGACCAGATTATAATTTGGGGATTTCATCATTTATTGTTAATCATATTATTTTCTTCAGATTAATATCTAATCTATGTTGGAATAATTTTTATAATCAGGTTATTTTCAATGTTTTGCAATTTAGAATTGAAAAATAATTCTGTCCCCGAAAAAAATTATTCGCAATTCTAAATTACTTATTAATAATTAAATTAGTTTATTATTAAAAGTAAATATCTGAACTTTGGAAAAAAGACTTTCTATGAAACCAAGAAACTATATGAATCCATATCTGGCAGGAGTTCTGCTTGGTATTGTATTACTCTCAGCCATTTACTTTTCTGGTCGCGGGCTTGGCGCCAGCGGGGGAATAAAATATTGTGTGGTTTCAATTGTTGGTGCCATAAATCCAAATCATGTTTCTCAATCACCTTATTTTGGAAAGTATTTTGAGAATAATGGAAAACCAATAAAAAACTGGCTTGTTTTTGAAATACTTGGATTACTGATTGGAGGTTTTATTTCCGGCCTATTTTCGCGGCGTTTAAAATTCAGAATTGAAAAACCCTCACATATTTCAGTAATTCGAAGGTTATTTTTTGCATTTCTTGGTGGAGTATTTTTCGTTTTTGGGGCACAACTTGCCCGCGGATGTACAAGTGGGGCAGCCCTTTCAGGAATGGCAGTATTATCGACAGCAGGATTCGTTACAATGGTAGCCATATTTGGTTCTGCATATCTATTTGCATGGTTCTTCAGGAAGAATTGGTTATAATGTAGAGTGCTTGTTTAGCAGTCAAAGGTCGACTTATGTATAATGATGGAAATTTCTACTTTATTATGATGATAATTATCTTCTAAAAAAATATATATTAAGGATTACTATGCAGACTTTAAAAATACGCCTGACACCTTTCGGATCAGGACTTGAAAACATCGGCAAATGATAATGATTGTGTAATGGAAAATTAATAACTCATTTTATACAATGGCACCATTTATTGAATTGACAGAATCATCTCCCTGGATTTCTTTTCTGGCGGCAACTGTTATTGGCATTGGATTTGGATTTGCCCTTGAACAGGCTGGATTCTCATCCAGCCGGAAGCTTGTTGGCATGTTTTACGGATATGACACTACTGTATTGAAAGTATTCTTTACGGCTTCAATTATCGCAATGCTTGGTACACAATTTCTTTCTTATTTTGGATTAATCGACATGAGACTTGTTTATGTCAATCCTTTTTTCATTTATCCGGCTATTATTGGAGGAGTGATCATGGGAGCCGGCTTCGTAATGGGAGGTTTCTGCCCGGGAACAGGAATAAGCGCTGCTTCAATAGGTAAGATCGATGCTTTCTTTTATATCCTGGGAGGTGCCTTTGGGGCATTTCTATTTGGCGAATTCTTCCCTTTTCTTGAAAAGTTATTCCTTTCAGGAAGTAAAGGACCTGTAAAGCTCTCCGAAACTATGGGTATGAGCGACGGTTTATTTATTCTTTTAATAATTGTTGCTGCCACCCTGATGTTCTGGCTCGCAGAGAAGGCTGAGAATAAATTTGCCCGCCCCGATATTACTGAACAACTATAAATATTTTAATTATGAATTTCAGATATAAATTTTCAATTATCCTGATTGTTCTAGGAATCATCTCAGCAATTATGTCGTTCAGAAATACTTATAAATCAGGTATATCTCCTCAAGAAATTCTTAATCTATTGGAAAGCAAAAAATATATCTATACTTCCGATCAACTTGCGCATTTTATAAATGAAGAAGATTCGGCAATTCAAATTATTGATATAAGATCAATGAATGATTTCCATAAAGCTTGTTTGCCAGGAGCAGTGAATATACCTTTTAATGAACTATTCAATCCTGAGAATGAGCATTTTTTCACTCAGGGAACCCTAAATAAAATTATTGTTGAAAACGATGATCAATTATCAACTCAAGCCTGGATACTAGCAATGCAGGCTGGATATTTAAATACATTCATTCTTAAAGGAGGGATGAATGAATGGGATAGTATTGTTATGCTTTCAGAATTTAGAGGTAACAAAATCACTCCCCGTGAGAATGCACTTTTTGAAACACGATACAAAGCACGGAGGCTGTTTAATGAGTGGAACAGTATGTCAGATAGTCTGAAAGCTGGATTTTATAAAGCCAAAAAGAAAAAGGAGAGAGAACTTGTCGGGGGATGCGAGTAAAAATGGTTACTTACATTTCTATCTATTTTTCATAAGGAAGATTATACACCATATCTGGAGTAAAAGCCTCCCATGAAAGAGTCGATTTATCCCGTAACATTTTATCGTGCATGAAGGTATTATTCCCCCCTCTCAATGAATGAGCCCTATAGCCAAGAAGCCTCAAATATGCCACTGAAAAGGCAGAATTTTGCCCGGTTGTGCAATATACGACAACATCTTTATGTAACGGAATAGTTAGCATTTCCCCTGCAATACCAAGCGTTCCTCCTGGCTTATAACGTATAGCCCCAGGAATATGACCGGAATCGTATCTATCCTTACGTTCATAATTAATAATATAGAGGCTGTCTCTCGATGTAAAAACATCATTCGCGGAAACAAATACATCCGTTAAGCCATCTGCAAATATTTTTTTAATACGATCATTTAAAATCTCTTCACCATTACTTTTTCCAGTCATCAGATCTGGGTATACTCCCACTGCAGATTGCGAATTTTCTGTAGTTTCAAGTTCAGCAGTATATTTAGAAGAAATAATATTATCCCAGGATTTCCCTCCAGTTAACTCTGAATTCCATATAGCCATCCCCCACCGCATTGAGTATACATTCCCATATCCCATCAGTCGCAACAGGCAAGTGGTGTAACTTGACATTTGACCATGGTAGCAAGCAATTACAATCTTTTCATATTCAAACGGTTTAATTTTATTTTCAAAGTAGGATGGGATATCTGAAAATTGAACATTTACTGCTCCTTTTATATGACCCATTTTAAATGCCTCAGGGGATCGTAAATCGATAACCAGTGTCCTGCTGTCAAGACTCTCATAAAGAGTCGGGACCTTGATCATTGAAGGAAACTGCCTGCTACTCACATAGTCACCGTTTTCAGCCAGGTAATCCATCAGGAGTTCAGCTTCAGTCTTTGTCCTGGTTTCAGTATTTTCTGGCTTTTTTTCAGTAGTGGTTTTACAGGTAACAATCAGGATTAAAGAAACTGTGTAAATTAAAACACGAAAAAACCATTTATTTCTCATCATAAAATCAGTCTAAAAATATTTATTAATATAAGTCAACATTGTTCATTGTAGCTCATTTCCACTTTGGAAACTCTATGATGCAGGTCAATGTCTAGTCTGTGAAACTTAGATTTTTGTAATTCATTTATGCTTCAATGAGATGTCTTCGTAAAGTTAACAACGAAGACATTAGGATATATTAGACTTTAGTAAACCATAAATTAGTTGGCTCTACTTTTTTACAACCTCAGCCATTTCTGCATCAAAATATGTAGTGTCAACAGGTTGACCTTTTGAATTGTAAGAATATCTAATAATTGCGGCTCCTGCTGAAGGACGGACGAATAGTTTTCGATCTTTATCCAAATACTTTCGTTCAATGACCGATCCATGTTCATCATATACCAAGGCGTTGATAGGATTATTTTTCCCACTTAGCGGTTCATTGTCTTGATCGTAATATATTGTTTCTGTCACATAGCCATTTTCATCCAGAGTATTGATAAATTTTGACCATCCAGAATATAGATTTGACATCTGACCTCTGACATTAAAAACTGAAAACTGCATTATTGCACCCTTTTCATTATTCTCAAACAGGAAGTACGAAACACCAACTTCACCGCAATTTTCAACCGTACAATTATAAAGAGTATCAGCCATATAATTTGCAAGGCGTACACAATATCCGTTTTTGTCATAGCTGAATCGTAATTCATAAAAAGGACAATTGGAATTCATAACAGTTTCCTCATCTTTCATGTTGTAACGTTTTTCCTGAACCATACCATCGGGAAGTACTTTCCAGACATAATATGCAATATTATTCCTGTTTTCAATTTTAGTCCCATTTTTATCAAGAAAGTAAAGTCCAACTCTATTTCCATTTTCATTGAGTTTGTACACTGAAGCAAAAACACCACCTGATTTCTGAGGTTTGTTATCTTTATCAAAGTAATGATGAACTTCAGTAGAATCAGTATAGCTAATCTCAAGCCGGGCATAGCCTTTACCTGAATAACCCAGTAATTCGTTACCCCTCATATATGCAACACTAAGAAGCTTTCCTTCTGGATTATATGTAAAAGTGTAGTTATTTATTGAATTAGCTTGATCTTCGATCAGTGGATAGATACCCTGCACTCTATCATAAGGAGTTTCACTAAACAATAAGTGTCTGAAATATTTAATGTTTGAAGAAGTATCTTTGTTAACGGGTGAGCTGCACGAAACAATATTAATAGCAATAATACCAGTAAATATAAAGGTACGGATAAAAGAATTTTTCATAGGATTAAACTTTAATTTCGTTGAAAAAATAAAAACTTGCGC
>CAZKMG010000290.1:0-5140 GCA_964553465.1 uncultured Bacteroidaceae bacterium | reverse complement strand
ATTACCGTTTGAAGAGTTAATTTTTGCTGAAAATCAGGAAATCTGTAATTATATTCTAGAAGAACTGAAGCAATTTGTTTCCCCTGTTTCCCATTGCGGACAAGAATTGCAATATCTCCTGCATTATATCCACGATCCAACAGACCAAGAATGACATCTGGCAATAATTTATTGATTTCGACTTGAACATCATCTTTTCTTAATCCGGGTTTGAAAAAACTTAGTTTAACAAAGCCTCCTTTTTTTGTATCTCCCTTGGGGAGTTGTTGATTTGTATTATTATAGGCTGAAATGATTTTATCTGCAAGTAAACCTGCTTCTTCAATTATATTTCTTTCCATCTCAAAATTACTTAGAAATGTACTTTTAAGTATTTCTGCCGATTTTGAAAAAAAAAGATTATTGAAATAGACAATGTCCGGACAACTTCTCCAGTTATCAGCTAAGGATAATTCTTTATAATACAATGGGAATGATTGTTTAATATCATAATCCAGAATTTTCCAATCGGAATTTCTCCATCGGTATATGGCTTGTTTGACATCACCTACAATCAAGTTATCAAATCCTTCTGAAAGGCTGTTTTTAATGAGAGGCTTAAAATTCTCCCACTGATAAATCGAAGTATCCTGAAACTCGTCAAGCATAAAATTCTTAAAAGAAACACCAACTTTTTCATAAATAAATGGAGTGTCATTCTTTCCAATAATTTCATTTAAGAATTGGGATGAGTTAGAAAGAAGAAATAAATTCATTTCTCGTAAAATCAGACGAACATGTCTGGAAAGATCTTTTAGAATGCCAAAAGCATAAGTGTATTTAACAGTGACAACTGCAGTCAAAAATTCGCTGTAATTTAAATCAAGGTAGTTTTTTGTATCTCGCAAAATATCATTCAATCCTCCCTTATATGCCTGAAGGATGAGATCTGTATTATCAGAATTTTCAATAAACCATTTTGAAGAATCATCAATCGCCGCAATAGCTGTATTATTTAGTTCATATGACTCTGGTTTCTTTGGATTAATTATTCGCTGAAAATAATAGGTAAAGCTTCGGGAACCTCCTTTGAAATCATTTAATTCAAGGCCAAATGATGCAGCGGATTCTAAAAAGGCCCTGCCAAACTCTTTCATCTTTTTTTCAAAAGATGATATTATTCCATACAACTTTCCAGTATATTCCCTGATTTTTCTATCATTAATTTTCTCATAATTCCATTTTTTGCTTAGGCTTTTAAAATTTTCTTTAAATATTTCATTACCAAGGTCTGCAATCTCTTTATTCAAATTCAGAGATTTTCCTTCTCGAATAATTTCCTCAGCAAATTGGATCAGCCATGAACGAAGGTCCTCGTTGGAATCCATCTCATAGAGAAGGTTATCGGTTGCTTTTGCAAGTATATCCTGATCATTCAATTCTAGTTTATAGGAAGCTTGCAAATTAGTTTCACGTGCGAATGCTCGTAAAATAATCTGGAAGAATTTATCAATAGTGCAGACAGAAAAACGGGAATAATCATTCAAGATATTTTCCAGTATTTCAGATGCTCTCAAACTCACTTCTTCCGGTTTAATATTATACTTTAAACATAACTCTTCCATAATATCAGAATTTCCCTTCTTTGGATCATATTCTGATTTTAATTTATGAAGTTCATTCATAATCCTTCCTTTCATTTCTCCTGCAGCCTTATTTGTAAAAGTCACTGCCAGAATATGCCGGTAGCTATATGGATTCTCGAATAGAATATCAAGATACTTTTTTGTAAGCTGGTATGTCTTTCCAGATCCAGCTGAAGCCTTAAGAGTATAAAGATGTGGTATTTCTTTTTTCATCCATAAATAATTTGTTTAATGTTCCGATGTCTGTCTGTCGGCAGACAGGCCTGCCATTCAGTGGACAGGATACCTGTAAGCGAGGTTTTATCATTCCTGTTTATGTTTAACGAACGTGCTCGTTACATCAGGTTTAAAAGTACAAAATTTAGAGTGGTTTTAACCACAAGCTTTGTTTCTTAATTTAGAAATAAGAAAAGGTAATCAATCGTAGAATTATATTCAAGTAATTATTTTTTCTTTTTATCAAGAGAATATTATTATTCACAAAAACACTTTATCACTGTATCACATTAGTTTGTAATTTTATATAACTAAAACAAAAGATTATGAAAAAAACATTTAGCTTTTTTATTTTAAGTCTCGTAATATCCTCAAACTCTTTTTCGTAAATGAATTCAGGGAGTTATTTTATCTCAGGCATCTCAAATTTTCATTTTGCCAAGGAAATTGCAAAAGATATTGATTCAGATCAGGGGAAAGAGAATACCACAAGTTTTTCCTTTACGCCAAAAATGGGTTATTTCCTTAAAAACCGGATATGTATTGGCGTTCTTACAAATATTACATTATCCGGGAGCAAAATAAGTGATTTTGATTATAAAAATACTGATACTGAGTGGTATATTGGCCCATTTGGGAGGTATTACCTGGAATATGGAAAAATAACTCCTTTTGCTGAGTTATCTGCTGCCTTTGGAGGTCAGACAAGTAAATTTGAAACGACAGACGGAACTTCTAAAACTACTCATAGTTTATTAAGGGCTGCAGGAGGTATTGGAGCGAATTATTTCCTGAATGAGAGCATTGCATTTGAAGCTATACTTGAATATATCTATAACAAGCGAAAACCCACCAGTGAAGGAGCTACCGGTAGTGGACATCTTGATTCAGGAATAAGTTTCAGTATAGGTGTTGTAGTTTACTTTGGAAAGATTTAATTATACTGTAATATTGTCTCTTTCTTAACTCTATATTTTTTATATGCCCTACCCTATCAGCAGTTTTTTTAGCAGGCTAAATTATGCAGTGACAAATAAGTTTGATAATAAATTCAGCATTTTGCAACCAAAGTATATCATAATTTTAATGCTGTTTGCAAGTATTTATTCTTGTAAATCACAGGAACTTGAAACAGTTCCATCTGTTGATTTACAAAAATATTCCGGATTATGGTATGATATTGCTCATCTCCCATTTTACTTTATGAAAGATTGCGAATGTACAACTGCTAAGTATACCTATTCCACTAAAGGATATGTGATAGTTGAAAATCGCTGCAGAAAAAGTACCTCCGGCAAATGGAAGTCAGCTAAAGGCAAAGCCTTTGTTGTAAATAATTCAAGGAATGCGAAATTAAAAGTACAGTTTTTCTGGCCTTTTAAAGGAGACTATTGGATTATTGATTTGGATGAAGATTATACTTATGCAGTGGTTGGAGATAAAGCCCGAAAATATTTATGGATCCTTAGCCGTACTTCCCAAATGGAAAAGAAATTATACGATGAAATTGTCATCAGGACTGGAAACAAAGGTTTTCCGGTTGAGCATCTGATCATCTCAAAACAATCAGGATGCGAATAAAATATAAATGATACATCATTAACATTTGGTAAATACAAAATTACTTGAATGCTTCAGTGAATGAATATTACTGATGTCGATGAATGCATAAGTAATCATACCTATATATATCACTACAAGAAAAATTAATAGTGTTTGCTCATTTCAAATAATTATTATCGCATAATTTATTATTTAATACGGCTCAACTATTCAAGCTCCTTATTCATAATTTGAAAATAAAATCTTCTTGAGGACAATAAAATTAGTTGTAGTCTTTGAAATTACCTATATCTTAAAAGCGATTATAAGTTCCTTTCAAGGAAGGATGATAATACCATGTACAAACAAATAGCAATATCAGTAAAATGTTGAATTCTAGTCCAGTAATCTTATTTTTTTAATTATTCTTATACAAACTGGGATTTTGTTGTAATAATTTCCAATAATAAATTTACAAAGCTGTAAATTGAGACCAAATCCACTTCTAATAAATAGTTTAGGTAAATTAAACCTACAAATCAATTAAGAATTTATTTATGAAGAAAGTACCTGTTATTTTATTTTTATTGATTTTATTTCTGAGTGCACATTCTCAAAGCAAACGGGATAGTATTATTGCACACAAGATCGTATATGATGAGAATGGAAAGATACTCGGATGGTACCATCCTGAAGTTCCTGGTAATTCTTATGACAAAGTAATTTTTCTGGCATCAAATTTTATTAAGAGTAAATGCCCGATAGAACCTAATAGTGGGTTACCGCTATATATGGTCCATGCATGGTATTCCTCTCCACGGGAAGTGAGTAAGGATAAATTCACAAAGGGGCTATCAGGTTCCAATGATGGATTTACTCCTGCATGTACCTTTGAAAATTTTGTTCAAAGTTTTGTACTGGGATATTTCCCATATTCCGGAGACTCATCATATATCGGAATTTTAAGGAAATGTCTGGATCATTTGATAAATCATGGTACGACCCCTTTGGATTGGGCTTGGGCAGGCTGTCCTTATTCATCTGCTAATCCCCGAAGTCGGGAATACTTCGGAGCAACCCACTGGGGAATTGGTGGGCGTAATGATGGACCTTATGTTATTGAACCGGACAAAGTAGGTGACATTGGTAAGGAGTATTTAAATTTTTACAAAGTAACAGGGGAAAAAAGATTCCTAGATGCTGCAGTAAATTGTGCTGATGCATTGGTGAAAAATGTAAGAACGTCAACCTCAATATCACGTAATGTTTTTTATTCCAAAATTTTACAATCTCCCTGGCCTTTCAGGGTTTATGCTGAAAATGGCCAGGTTCTTGAAGAGTATTCCTCGAATGTGGTTGGGGCTCTTAAACTTTTTGATGAACTGATTCGTCTTAAGGTTAACCTTCAACTCAATGAGAGGAAAGTATCTGAATATCAAAAAACCAGAGATTTAGTCTGGACCTGGCTTTACTCTACAGAAGGGCCAATGAAAACATTTGTTTGGAAAGGATATTTCGAAGATATACCTAATGATCCGCATAATAAAAACCTGAACCAGATAACCCCTTTGGAATTTGCCCGTTATTTAATTAAAAATCCTGGTCTGGACCCTAATATGGATATTAACGTACCATTAATCATATATTGGGTTGCTTCTGCTTTTAAAACAGATGATAAGGAAGCAATTAGAGAACAATTTTGGTGTTATTGGGGAATGGGCAGTCATACAGCACGTTATGCCTCTATTTGCGCACTT
>CAZKMG010000289.1:0-5145 GCA_964553465.1 uncultured Bacteroidaceae bacterium | reverse complement strand
GAAGGGATGTCTTATTGTAGTGTTCATCAGATTGAGATATGATTAATAATAATTTCTCCACAATTTTTGCACTTTCCAGAGGAACTGAGCCCCTCCATAGTAGAGTAATATCCGGATCTTGAAATCAATAATGTATGACATCCTGGACAAATAGTATCCTTGCCTTCAGGACCGAGTATATTTCCTAAATATACATAATCCAGTTTTTGTTTTGCAAGATAATAAAGATGATCAAGGGTCTTGAGCGGAGTAGGGGGAATTTGTATTTGATATGCTGGATGATACCTCGAAATATGCAGGACTGTTGACCTGCCGCAATTATTTACAATCCAGTCTGTCATCTTCTCAAATTCCTCTAAATCATCATTGAGTCCAGGGATAGGTAGAAAAGTCAACTCCATGTGTTTATTGCTATGGCTAATAGCGGAAATAGTTTCCAGCACCGGACTTATGGAAGATTTCGTATATTTCTGATAGAAAGAATTATTAAATGATTTTAGATCAATATTAAATGCATCTATCAATTCAATCAATTCATTTAGTGGTTCAGGGTTAATAAATCCATTTGAAACCATAATATTTTTCAATCCCCGACGTTTCGCAAGCCTGGCCAGGTCAATCATATATTCATAAAATACCAACGGTTCATTATACGTATAGGCTAGTCCTATATTTTTATTTTTTAACATAGCCATTTCAATAACCTCCTCAGGTAATTTTTCCGGGAGCATATTATTTTCAGGTAGACGAACCTGAGAAATGTCACAATTCTGGCAAAATTTACATTTTAAATTGCATCCATATGTACCTAGCGACAGAACCTGATATCCTGGATAAAAATGATACAATGGTTTTTTTTCTACAGGATCAGAATGTATGGAAACAGGTTTCCCATAAACCTCCGAAAAAAGTATATTATTAACATTTTTTCTTACCCCACAGATTCCGTAGTTTCCATTTTGAATAACACAATAATGTGGACATAATTCACACCTTACCCTTTTTTCATCCAGCAAAGTATAGTATTGGGCTTCTTTCATCACATATTTCATTTAATCAAATGTACGCCTGTTTAAATATTAATTCAACTATTTTTACAGCATAAGGATTTTTATAAACAAAATATAATAATTCATTGTTAAGTAGAATAAATATCAATGATAAACCTTACTATTGTAAACTTGCTATTTCAAATACTTTTATTTGATATGCAACCTGTTCAAACTAATGGGATTAAAATGAATGATTATATCGAAACAGCAACCCTTGGAGGGGGTTGTTTCTGGTGTACACAAGCTGTCTTTGAAAAAATTAAAGGAGTTGTTTCTGTAACTTGTGGATACTGTGGAGGATTCACCAAGAATCCATCATATCAAGAAGTATGTACCGGTGCAACTGGTCATGCAGAGGTGGTTCAAATAAAGTTTGAACCTGCTATTATTTCTTTTAGAGAAATTCTTGATATCTTTTTTAGCTCTCATGATCCAACTTCCCTTAATAGACAAGGAGCTGATGTGGGTACTCAATACCGATCTGTGGTTTTTTATGAAAATATTGCACAAAAAAATATTGCGGAAGAAAAAATTAATGAGCTTAAATCTTCAGGTATCTATTCTCAACCAGTTGTTACTCAGGTTGAAAAATTAAATATATTTTATAAAGCGGAGGATTATCATCAGAACTATTTTGCAAAAAATCCCAACGCTGCATATTGTAAAATCGTAATTAAACCAAAGGTTGAGAAACTGGAAAAAAATTTCATTCAAATGCTAAAATAATTTTTCCATAATAAATGAAGATCTCATCTCCGAATTTCATTTTAGTAAAGCTTATCAGGAACAATTAAATCTCATCTTTCATTCTTCTTTAAATAAGCAAACATCTTGGTCGAAATATCTTAGATTTAAAGCTTTCTTTCTCCTGGGTTGGTAATTATCCAATTTAAAATATCTATTCCAGTCATATTCTTTGCAATTCATGTCGAGTTGTATTAAACAATCATTATTTTAAGTATTTTTAAACTAGTCAATTCTCACTAATAGCTTAAAATTATGTACAAGACCTCTGGATATGTAATCTTGATTTCTCTTTATTTTCTTACTTGTATCCTGAATGCACAAACATTTATCAATACTAAACCAGTTAATCATTCAGGTCATGATGCTGAATCCTTTGTTTCAATGACTTTTGATGGAGCATGGTGCTGGTTTTCAGATCCGCGTGCTATATATTATAAAGGTTCAATGGAAAAAACTTATATTGGCTGGGTAGATAGTTACGGAGATGTTTCAATTGCAAGTTTTAATCATGTGACCGGATACATTGATACCAAAGTGTTGTATGACGGATTACAGGTTGATGACCATGATACGCCATCAATTTTAATTGACTCCAAAGGAATTATTTATGTATTCTTTAATAAACATGGGGGGCCACATCCCTTGTATTTCATGAAATCATTAAAACCTGAAGATGTTTCCGAATGGACAGGTATCAAAAGACTTGAATTAAACGATACTGTGTTTTATCCGGAATTTGGAGATACATATACATATACTAATCCTGTTATGCTCAGTGAAGAAAATGACCGAATATATATCTTCTGGCGAGGTATAGATAACAAACCAAACTATTCCTTCTCTGATGATTTGGGTGAAACCTGGAGTAAAGGACGCATATTTATCTTGCCGGAACGAATATATAGCATGCGCAGACCTTATCTTAAAGTATTCTCTGATGGTAAAAGTAAAATTCATTTTGCTTTTACCGATGGACACCCGAATATGGAGAAGGAAAATAGTATTTATTATATGTATTATTCCGAAGGATGCTTTTATAAGGCCAATGGAACGAGAATTAAAGATATGGGAGATGATCCTGTAATCCCGCGCGAAGCCGATGTGGTATACGATGCAACATTGAGTAAACAAAAAGCATGGATATGGGACATTGCCCAAAATAATCGCGGTAATCCTGTTCTCGCTTATGTTAAGTTTCCCAACGATTCCATGCATATTTATGTTTATGCATTTTGGAATGGAACGAAATGGAATAATTCGGATCTTGTTAATTCAGGAAAATGGTTTCCTCAAACTCTTCCCGGAACTAAAGAAACAGAGCCAAATTATAGCGGTGGGATCAACATCGACAAAGAAAATACAAATATTATTTATATGTCAGTAAACAGGGATAGCATTTTCGAAATTGAGAAATGGGAAATGTCTGAAAATGGGAAAAAATGGAAGAGTGAATTTATAACCCGGGGATCATCCAGAGATAATGTAAGGCCATTTGCTATAAGAAATGCTGATCAGAAAAATCCTTTACAGGTTTTATGGATGTCAAATACATATTATATCAATTATAACAGGCGCATTGAAAATCCAAGCGGATACCTTGCATCTATAAAAGCAAACCTGGATTATAAACCTGTATCTGATTTATTGGGTAAAAATGATATTCTCAATATTATGCATAAAGTCGCAGACTGGCAGCTCAGTAATCCTCAACCATCAAATGGTGACAGGCTTAACTGGCTCTGGGGAACATTTTATGCCGGATTAATGGATTTTTATAAAGGAACAGGAGAAGAAAGATACCTTAATGAATTAATTAACATTGGTCAATCACGACAGTGGAAACTAATAAATGATATCTATCATGCCGACAGATTAACTATAGCTCAATCCTTTGCTGAAGCATACATGATAAAAAAGGATCCGGTCATGCTGGAAAAAATCCAATGGGTTTTAGATATGCATATTGACAGGACAGCAAAACCAGATGTTAGATTCAAGGATAATACCAATTACAGATTAGAATGGTGGTCTTGGTGTGATGCTCTGTTTATGGCTCCTCCTGCATTTGCCAGAGTTTATGCAGCTACCGGGGAAACAAAATATCTCGATTATTTAAATAAGCACTGGTGGATTACTTCTGATTACCTCTATTCAAAAAAGGATTCACTTTTTTTCAGAGATGATCAATATTTTGATCGTAAATCCGAGAATGGGAAGAATGTATTCTGGGCCAGGGGTAATGGTTGGGTTATAGCTGGAATCGCAAGAGTACTGGAATATATGCCAGCTGATTATCCTGATCGACCGAAATTTGAACAACAATTCAGGGAAATGGCTGCAAAACTTATTCAGGTCCGGAATGACCAGGGTTTATGGACTGCAAATCTGCTCGATCCATCCCAATTACCTCTAGGCGAGTCAAGTGGAAGCGCCCTTATTACTTATGCATTGGCATGGGGAATAAATAATGGAATATTAAACAAAGCGATTTATATGCCTGTGATTTTCAAATCATGGATGGCACTGTGCGGAAATATAAACCAGGAAGGTCGAATAGGTTTTGTTCAGCAAGTTGCCGGTTCCCCATATCCTTTCTTTGATTACCAGTCACAGGTATATGCTTCCGGAGCTTTTCTTTTAGCAGGAAGCCAAATACTTAAATTAATAGAATAAAAATATTTCATAGGATTGATCTTTATACAATAGTAATTAAGGATTTGTAAAACACCTTATCTGGTGCCTGGATGAACAAGGCAAGGATGTCCTGACAGGTCTTGAAATGGTGCGTCGTACATATCCCCGCACGGTCTTCACCCTTTGATATATTATGTTTGTTATAGACAGCATGCATCACCTGTATAATAACCAGGATCATTTCAGCGATCTGAAATTTGTTGAAGTGCATACCGTAATAAAGTTTTTATTGCAAGAATCAGGTTTACAAATGAATGGACAATAGAACCTATCACTAAATTTAAAAAAGATTTTAACGGTAGCTTATAAATAATCATAATAGGAAAGTACCCGGAATACCTGCTTCCAGGTATTTTTATAAAAACAAACATATGACAAATTGGGAAGAAATCCGAAAGCAGTTCCCTGTCCTAAAAAAATATACCTACCTCAATCCTGCAGGGGGATCTCCATTGTCTATATCTGCCGCCAATGCCGGAAAACGATATTTTGATGAAATGCTGCAGAAAGGTGATATTCCTTATGAGCTTTGGCTCAAACGCACTGAGGAAACACGCGGAAAACTAGCATCTCTCTTAAATGCATCCCCTGTTGAAATTGGTTTTACAACAAATACATCATCAGCTATGAACTTCATTGCTATGATGCTAAT
>CAZKMG010000288.1:3764-5150 GCA_964553465.1 uncultured Bacteroidaceae bacterium | reverse complement strand
CCCACCGGGATTCGAACCCAGATCATAAGAACCGGAATCTTACATTCTATCCATTAAACTATGGGGCCTGATTATATCTCGCAAATTTAAAATTATTTATTCAATCCTGGCGCATCCATAATTTAAAACTGCTCATCTCTTAGACAATCTCAGTTTTTTTATACTTTTGTCATCTGAAAATAATTATTTTACATTCAAGTGGATGGAATATAATCCAAGAGAAATAGAGAAAAAATGGCAGTTGTACTGGAAAAAAAACAGGACGTATAAAGTAGATATTGACTATACACGTCCCAAGTTTTATGTGCTTGATATGTTCCCATATCCCTCAGGAGCAGGTCTTCATGTGGGACATCCGTTAGGGTATATTGCTTCTGATATTTACACAAGGTTTAAAAGGCTCAAAGGATTTAATGTTCTTCATCCTATGGGTTACGATGCCTTTGGACTTCCAGCCGAACAGTATGCGATCCAGACTGGACAGCATCCTGCCATTACTACCGACCAGAATATTGCGCGCTATAGAGAGCAGATGGATAAAATCGGGTTCTCATATGATTGGGACCGCGAAGTGAAGACATCTGATCCGGCCTATTATAAATGGACACAATGGGCGGTTATCGAAATGTTCAATCATTATTACAATAATAAAACACAGAAGGCGGAGCCAGTTTCAGAATTAGTGAAAGTATTTGAAAAGAACGGATCGTTGTCAACTGATGCAGCCTGCAGTAAAATAATAAAATTCAGTGCGGAGGAATGGAATAGCTGGGATGAAAAGTCAAAGCAGGAAATCCTGCTGAATTACCGCATCGCTTATCGAGCTGAAACAACAGTAAACTGGTGTCCTGCCCTTGGAACTGTCCTTGCCAACGATGAAGTCAGAGAAGGATATTCCATTCGTGGAGGCCATCCTGTGGAACAGAAAAAAATGCATCAATGGTTGCTCCGTGTGACTGCTTATGCCGACAGGTTGCTTGATGGCCTTGAAAATATTGAATGGTCAGAGTCGCTCAAAGAAATACAGCGAAACTGGTTCGGACGTTCAGAGGGAGCCGACATATTTTTCTCCATTAAGGAAAGTGAATTTAAATTGCAGGTATTTACAACACGACCGGACACAATTTTTGGTGCAACTTTCATGGTATTAGCTCCTGAGAGTGAGTTGGTGGATGTTTTGACATCAGAGGAACAGAAAGGGGAGGTGGTTAAGTACCTGGCATATGCAAAAAAACGTACTGAAAGGGAAAGAATTACAGAGGCAAAAAAAAAAACCCGGGTTTTTAGGCGTTGATAATGCCTACAACCAATAAACAGGGATTTGGCAACATGTTTGGTAAAAGGAATAGTTAATTCACCCTTGGGACCTTTAACTATAACTACGCG
>CAZKMG010000288.1:0-3754 GCA_964553465.1 uncultured Bacteroidaceae bacterium | reverse complement strand
GTCCATCCATTCACAGGGGATGAGCTACCTGTTTGGATCTCAGAATACGTTCTTGGTGGATACGGAACCGGGGCTATCATGGCTGTACCTGCACATGATGAAAGGGATTATGCTTTTGCAAGACATTTTAACCTGAAAATCGTGGAAGTGATTTCCGGTGGAGATATTAGTCAGGGTGCATTTAATTCAAAAGATGGTATCGCAGTTAACTCTGACTTCATCAACGGGCTGAAAGTTCCTGATGCTATCCGGAAGGTGAATGAAGAATTGGTGAAAAGAAACATGGGATATCCGAAAATTAATTACCGGCTCCGTGATGCCATTTTCAGCAGGCAAAGGTACTGGGGAGAACCTTTTCCGTTTTATTACAAAGATGGAATTCCTTATCCCCTGGAGCTGAAAGATCTTCCCCTCGAATTACCAGAGATAGATGCATTCAAGCCCACGGAAGATGGTGAACCTCCCCTGGGAAGGGCACAGGGCTGGATGAACGAAGAAGGATATAAGCTGGAGTTAAGCACTATGCCCGGTTCTGCCGGGTCATCAGCATACTATATCAGGTACATGGACCCGAATAATGACCGAACCCTGGTTTCGAAGAAGGCCAATGAATACTGGCAGGATGTGGATCTGTATATCGGGGGAATAGAGCACGCAACGGGTCATCTTATTTATTCCCGTTTCTGGAATAAATTCCTATTTGATATTGGAGCTGTATGCAAAGATGAACCTTTCAAAAAACTGGTAAATCAAGGGATGATCCAGGGGAGGTCAAATTTTGTCTATAGGATAAAAAGTTCCAATACATATGTTTCCGTGAACCTGAAAGACCAGTACCAGGTGATCCCTATTCATGTAGATGTGAATATTGTACACAATGATATATTGGATATTGACGCATTCCGTAAATGGAATCCTGAAAATAAAAATGCAGATTTCATCCTGGAAAACGGAAAATATATTTGCGGATGGGCAATTGAGAAAATGTCCAAATCCATGTACAACGTTGTAAACCCGGATGATATCATCGCGCAGTATGGAGCAGACACACTTCGCATGTACGAGATGTTCCTGGGCCCGATTGAGCAATCCAAACCATGGGACACAAATGGGATTGACGGGGTTTATAAGTTCATGAAAAAATTGTGGAGATTGTTTTTTGATGAAAATGGAAAATTAAGGCTTACAGATTCAGAACCTTCTAAAGAAGAGGTTAAAGTGCTTCACCGCACTATTAAAAAGATCAGTGAAGATATAGAGAAATATTCATTTAACACTTCAGTGGCAGAATTTATGATTTGTGTCAATCATCTCACTGATATGAATTGCACCAATAAAACTGTTCTGAGAGATCTGCTTATTACATTGTCTCCTTTCGCTCCTCATATTACTGAAGAATTGTGGCATCAGTTGGGGAATACTACCACTATCTTTGATTCCAGAATGCCAGATTTTGATGAAACTTACCTGGTTGAGAGTGAATATGATTACCCTGTTTCAGTGAACGGGAAACTGAGATTCAAAATGTTAATATCATTGGATATGCCTGAAAATGAGATAAGACAAGCGGTAATTGAAAATGAGGCAGCTCGGAAATGGTTCAATGGGAGATCACCTAAAAAGATAATCATTGTACACGGAAAAATAATAAACATCGTTATCTGAGATGAAAAGGATCAGACTTGATGTATTAATTATTAGTATCTTAACCATAATCTGTGTATATATAGTATGGTTGCATAACGATGGTAGTGAAGATGAGGAAAGGTTAAGTGATATTCCAGCTGAAGAGCCTGTTGCGCCTGTGATCACCTATCTTTATGGATTACCAATGGATTCGTTCAAAATCTTTTCAGGGAGTATTCGTTCCAACCAGATGTTATCAAATCTGCTAACTGACCTTGGGGTGGATAACAATATAATAAATGAAGCAGTAAAGAGAGCAGATGGAATTTTAGATGTCAGAAAATTCAAGGCAGGTAATACCTATGTTGGATTTCTCAGAAATGACAGTACTGCTGAATTGTCCTACCTGGTATATGAAAAAGACCCTGTGAATTATGTCGTTTTTAAGTTTGCGGATAGTATCAATGTATGGGGAGGAGTAAAGCAGATTGATACCCTGAGAAAAAATTTCTCGGGAAGCATCCAGACCTCATTATGGAATACCTTTTCCGACCATTCAGAAAATCCCATGTTGGCTAATATACTATCAGATATTTACGCGTGGTCGATTGATTTTTTTGGTCTTCAGGTTGACGATAGCCTTCGGGTGATTTATGACGAACTTTATGTTGATACAGTCTCCATGGGTATAGGAAAAATTTACGGAGCATGGTTCAGGCATATGGGTACTGACTTCTGGGCTATTCCATTTATCCAGGATAGCACGGAGAGTTTCTTTGATGACCAGGGAATAAGTTTACGTAAAGCTTTTCTTAAAGCACCGGTGAAGTATTCACGGATAAGTTCAAGATTTTCAAATTCAAGATTACATCCTATTTTAAAAATCAGGAGACCGCATCACGGGGTCGACTATTCTGCTCCGGTGGGTACTCCGGTTCATGCCATCGGAGACGGGGTGATTGTCAAAACAGGAAATGAAGGACAGTCAGGTAATATGATCAGGATTAAACACAATTCAGTTTATTCAACAGCATACCTGCATTTACGCGGGTATGAAAAAGGTATACACACAGGGGCGTATGTTAAACAGGGAGATGTAATAGGGTATGTTGGAAGTACAGGTCTTTCCACAGGTCCGCACCTCGATTTCAGGTTTTACAAGAACGGGTATCCGGTTGATCCACTCAAAGTGCAAGCGCCACCTGTCGATCCGATCAAAGACGAAAACATGGCAGAGTATGAAAATGTAAAGCAAAAAGTAATGGAACAACTGCAATCCTTTTAAGTCAGTCCTCAGTCCTCAGTCTACAGTCCACAGTCTGCAGTCCACAATCTGTATTTCTTTTATTCGATGAATTGGCTGCCGACTGCCGGCTGCCGCTGCATTTAGTCCATAGACCATAGACCATAGGATGTATTTCAATCCTAATAGTGTGCTTCCTGTCACTGCCAACTGCAGTCCATTGTCCATCGTCCATCGTCCATGGTCCATTCTTATTGTATACCTCCTGTAAAGTTGTTAATCGTTGTAATAAACCAACGATCCCAAACTCCATCCACTAACCGACTGCCTTCTGCTACTGCTACTGCCACTGCCACTGCTACTGCCCCTGCCACTGCCACCTGCTACTGCCCCTGCCACCTGCCACCTGCCCCTGCCACTGCTACTGCCACTGCCACCTGCTACTGCCCCTGCCACTGCCACTGCCACTGCCACCTGCCACTGCCCCTGCCACTGCCTAAACCCCCATTAATCCTCCTCATTTTTAATCAACTTTTCAATAATTTTCGGGAAATACTCATATTCAAGAGCATGAACCTTTTCTGCAAGTGTTTCAGGTGTTTCCTTTTGTGAAATTTTGCACCTTGCCTGGAAAATAATATTCCCGGCATCATAAACTTCATTTATATAATGTATGCTTATACCTGATTCAGTTTCCTTATTTGCAATCACTTCTTCATGGACGCGGATTCCATACATACCTTTGCCTCCATATTTGGGGAGTAAAGCAGGGTGAATATTAATTATCTGCTTAGGATAGTTTTTAATAAGATGTATGGGTATCAACCATAAGAATCCTGCCAGAATAACTAAATCGATCTGATATTCCTTTAACCAGGATAAAAT
>CAZKMG010000287.1:4433-5154 GCA_964553465.1 uncultured Bacteroidaceae bacterium | reverse complement strand
AATTTGTGAGATATAATACTTAAAAAATTAAAAAGAGCATAGCAATGAAGAAAAAAACTTTTATTTATATAATGAGTGTGGTTGCATTATTCATTCTTTCCACTCGTGTCTATCCTCAGATGAGAAAACTGAATATAGATGCAGGTCAGGTCAAAGGTAAAATTCACTCACTCCAGGGAGTCAATCTCGGACCATTATCAGGACGTAACCTTGCACTCGATTTAAGCGAGCAATATAAGGATATTGGTGTGCATTTTATTCGCACCCACGATTTTAACGGACCAACCGACATAAATATGATTAGAAGGGGCAAGGTTGTTGAGGGGACGATCTTCCCCGACTGGGACGCTGACCCTGAAAAACCGGAAAGTTATGCTTTTGAGCCATCTGACCGGATTATTAAAGGTATCATTGATTGTGGTGCTCAGGTGTATTATCGTCTGGGCAGAAGTTTCACTGCCGACCCAACCGTCCCCATCGACTTTGACAAGTTTGCCAGTATCTGCAGGCATATTGCGATGCATTATAACGGTGGATGGGCAAACGGATTTAATTACAACATCCGCTACTGGGAGTTGTGGAATGAACCGAACATAGCTCCTGACTGGGGTCCGGGAAGTTCTTTCCCAATTCCGTGGGGAGCACCTGCGGTAAAGTTTTTTCAGCTATACGATAAAGTTGCACATGCACTGAAAGATTATGACCCAAACTTAAAAGTGGG
>CAZKMG010000287.1:0-4423 GCA_964553465.1 uncultured Bacteroidaceae bacterium | reverse complement strand
GAGCCTGTGGACTGGCAGAGGGACAGCGCGAGAGTATGTTCCGTGAAGGATTTATAGGTTATTGTGCAGACCATAACATACCCCTGGATTTTTTCTCGTGGCATCACTATGCCGGCGATTCCTCCGACCCTTATGACTTTGCAAGGGTGGCGGTTGATGTGCGGAGAATACTGGATGACAATGGATTCCAGGAAGCGGAAAACCATTGTAATGAGTGGAATCTTAGCACCAGCAGTGAACCAGGTCCTCAGGACCAGTCATCTATGGCGGCGGCAGCTTTCACTGCATCTGCCCTGATTTATATGCAGGATGTGGTGGATATTGCTGCCTTTTACTCAGGGACTACTGGTGGTATGGGTATGTTTGAGCGGAACGGCAGTTATCGTAAGAAAGCATATGTGTTCAAAGCCAACGGAAGAATGCTTGATACCCGGGAGAGGATTGCAGTGAATGGTGATGATACATATGGCTTCGCCGTCTTAGCAGGACGTTCAACCGACGGTAGAACGGTTCAGGTGTTGATCAGCAACTATGAGATTTTAGAACCGCAATTTCCGCCAAAGCAAACCGCTGCACCCGGAAGTCACGGTCTTGCCCGGAGAAAAGGTTACCGGTATGAGAACAACCGGGGATATGAACTCACTGTGAACAATCTTCCCTGGGGAAATCGACAATTCTCCGTTCATCGTTACCGGGTTAGCGAGAAAGAGAATCTGGATCTGATGGAAGTGACATCGGGAAGTGCTGGAAAGCTGGTGCTGACTAACCCAATGCTTCCTCCATGCGTGGAACTAATTGTTTTAAAGCAAAAGTAAGGAAATGGATCAAATAAGAAATGAGTTGATAAATGCTAATCCTTAAAAAATAGGTTTTTATTGCTTAATAAGGTGTTCCCTCTCCTGGGTGGCCTGCTGATGGCAGGTTAATGTATTTTTTTGATCATTAAGGCCTGGTTTGTGATCAGGATCAGTTCAATGTCAAATCATTCCATCTTTTGAAAGCACTTTTATTTCCTTTACAGGATATATATCCATGACTTAAATACTTTTATCGCTTAATAGAATTCATAGGTTGTGCCTTAGGGTTTTCCTCCATCATCTAAACACAAATCTTCAAGATTGAATATAATTAAAAGGAATTTTAAGTCGACCAGCTAATATTTCCCCCACTTCAAGTATTTCAGGATCATTATCATCATAGTGCCAATTCAGATGAATTGATTTTTGTTCGTCAACTAATTGATCTAAAGATCTCAGAATTTCAAAAATAAATTTTGTAGAAGCAGAATCGATATATTCAAATTTAATGTTAATAACAGTTTCCGGGGAAGGATTTTTCAAATAGTCACTTACCCAATTCTGAATTGGTTTAAAAAAAACCCTGGGATCATTGGTAATGGAACATCCCTCAATTTCAATTAATCCTTTTTCAGGGTCACATTGCACTTTTAAGGATTTAGAAGTGGCTTTAATAATTAATTTATCCATATTTTAATCAGTTATTTAATCCTTCACAATTTATTTCAACAATATACTAAAGATAAATAAATAATGTGGATTAATTCTATTCTCTTATAATAAAATTCATTCAGCATATTGCAAATACAATGGCAATTTTCTACTCTCATTTTCATTGGTTAAGATGTCAAAATGCCAAAACCTAAATGAGTTAAAACCCAATAAATACTGGTTATTGTTACAAGAGTAACAGTCTGCGAATTGAACGAATTCCGGGGGAGAAATATTCAAGTTAATTGTTAATAAAGTCCAAAACAGCAATTCTAATCATTTTAATAAAACAAATTCATCCAGTTTTTTTGTCAATTAGACATATAAAAGATTGACTCTATCAAAAGGTTGAAAACAAGACGAACAATTCCTTTATTTACGCCGTTTAATGTAATAATTTTGATAAAAAATTTATTTGAATACTACTTATTGAAAAAAAAATAAATCAGATAATATAAATGACTCAGTAGCCAATTTATTAAAAAGATTTAAACGGAATAGTAAGCGGTATAAAAATAAATTAAATATTTCAAATAACTAAAACAACTTACAAAAATGAGTTCACTTTTAAGAAGGGTTGAAAAGTACAATAATCTTCATCGTGGCTTCATTAGAAAGTTAATTTCTTATTTTGAATTTTTGTTTCTGATTATTGCTTTTCCAATAACATTTTCTTTTTCAAACAAAATTCTTGGACTGAATCTGAAATTTGATATTCTTGAGTACTCAATTTTTGGATTGATTCTCTTTATATCCTGGTATATCAAGATAAAAATCAATTCTCAAGCAAAATTACCCAGGACACAGAGGAGGCTTTTTTTGATATTTAATAATAGTCAAACCTTTTTTATTATATCTTTTGTTGTAATCTTCCTCAAATTCATTTTTAGATTGGATAATATCCCTGTAAGCTTTATTTTAATTTATTTATCTTTTTTCTTCTTTATAACCCTCGTATACAAGCTTTTAGGATATCGTTTTCTACGAATATACAGATCGAGCGGGTTCAATTTGCATCATGTATTAATCTTTGCCGATGCATTTTCAGACCAAGTAATAGAAAAGTTAATTGAACAGAAAGAATGGGGTTTTAAAATTAAAGGTGTTGTTACTAATTCTAAACTTATAAATGAGAAGTTCGGGAAAAATATTACTATTATTCCTGAAGAAGATGAATTAATGCCATTCCTGGATAAAAATGTGATTGATGAAATCCTTTATTGTAAAGCCAAAATAGACGAAGACCTGGTTAGGAATATAATGAAGATATGCAACGAAATAGGGATAATTTTTAGATTGCAATCCAGTGTTTCTCCAATTGAGCATTTGAATTTCCAGTTTACAACCCTGAACGAGTCGAAATTTCTGACTTTGGTTGATGGACCAGCCAATCATTTTTCATTATTGATCAAAACAATTGCGGATTATTATTTCTCAATTTTAGCGATGATTTTATTATCACCTCTTTTTTTCCTTATTGCCGTATTAATAAAACTTGATTCAAAAGGGCCAATTTTTTTCAAACAGGAACGGATCGGATTACGTGGAAGAAAGTTTATGCTTTACAAATTCAGAACAATGGTTGTTGATGCAGAAAAAAAGCTTCAAGCGCTCAAAAGTAAAAATGAATCTGACGGCCCGGTATTCAAGATGAAAAATGATCCGAGGTTAACAAGAATCGGCAGATTCTTAAGAAAAACAAGCCTGGATGAATTACCTCAATTACAGAATGTTGTTAAAGGGGAAATGTCTTTAATCGGACCTCGTCCTCCATTGCAATCGGAAGTGAAGCAATATGAACGTTGGCAATTAAGAAGATTATCTGTAAAACCAGGTATTACATGTACCTGGCAGGTTGTTCCTAATCGAAATGATGTGAAATTTGAAAACTGGATGAAAATGGACCTTAGTTACATTGATAACTGGTCCCTGACCAAAGATATTGGATTAATTTTCAAAACCATCAGAGTTTTTTTTACTGCTGAAGGAAGGTAGAAATGCAACCTTTTCCTAACTTTTTTACTCTTTAATAAAGTGAACTTCGAGTAAAATTCTTACTTTAGTTTTATGAATCTTCATTAATGCTAAGATGATCCGGCAAATCTTATCTAATTCTATTTTGATGTATGAATTAAAGATATATTTACAAGGTCGGACAGGATATTTTACTCTGTACTGGTGGGGAAATAAAGGTTTTTAAACTGGTCTTGTTAGTCTTCATTATGTGACTGACGAGGCGGGAGCTTACCTGAGCGATAGAGTTTTTCTTCAATTTGTTATATTTTTATTTACTGGATATTTTGTCATTTAAGTCAAAAACTTTCATTAAATTATTGTAATAAGATATTATTCATGTTTTCTTCTCAGTATCTTAAGTTTTAATAATTTTAAGAATGCCCTGGAAATTTAATATATGATATCAGAAATGAAATCTACTTTTCGTTTGAAAATCAATAATATTGATGTATTAAGTCTGATCAGAGTTTTTCTTCTGGTGAGTCTTTTTTTATTTAATGCTGGGAAGGGTTGGGCGCAACCAACTGCAACTATATCAGGAGATGCAACAGTATGTCAAAATGCAGCTTCTCCATCTATCACTTTTACAGGATCAGGTGGTGACGAACCTTACAAGTTTATTTATACTTTAAACAGTGCTAAGGATAGTGTCACCACAACATCAGGCAATGTTGCTCTTGTATCTGTTCCTACTGGAACAGTAGGCACATTCACATATGCTTTGGTGAGTGTTAGTGATGCTACTTTCGGCCCACAAACAGCAACTGGTGTTGCCACAGTAACGGTAAATGCCATACCTACAATAACGGGCACCACACCTGATTCACGATGTGGAACCGGCACTGTGGTATTGGGAGCCACCGCCTCAGCGGGTACTATTAACTGGTATGCAGCTTCCA
>CAZKMG010000286.1:0-5163 GCA_964553465.1 uncultured Bacteroidaceae bacterium | reverse complement strand
TAAAAGTTTATTTAAAATAATTGTATCAGCCCTGCAGGATTCATTGCAGCTAAACTTCCATGTTTCATAATAGCAATCCAATTTTTAATTGTTCAAAAAAAAACATAAAGTTTTCATTGAGAAATAATTACCGATTTATAATTAATAAACTTGTGACTCTTATATTAATATAATTAAGGTTTTAAGAATTTATTTACCAATTAATACTTCAAGCATACTTCTGAAATTTAATTGAATATAAATCCTAATTCAGTATTCTAATCAAATGTCAATATAATTTTATTTGCACAAAAAAAGAAGCTTTGCTGATCATGGATAGTTACATTTTAATTATTTTCGAAAGTGACATTCAATGCCGGCACCGATCTCACAATTTCAGATATAATCCGCGGATTTAGTTCTACTTTACTAGTTACTAATTCCGGAACGTTATAGGTTCTCAAAAATGTCTGGTAAAATTCAGGATCTTTTTGTGGCAATAAAAATGGTTTATACGCTCTCCCATTCGTATCAAAATAGGCGAAAAAGGGTCGTGTAAAAAGTCCATCTACCCTACGGCTGCTAAAAACAATCCATCGACCCGTTGATGACCAAGAATGAAAACTTTCTGCCTGGTCGCTGTTAATATCAGGTTTTGAAATTTCATTCGTTTCAAGGTTCATTAGATATAAGTCACTGTCTGAATGCCAGATAGTGAAATTTCCATATTCTGACATACAAAACAAAAGGTATTTACCATCTGGTGATATCCTGGCGAAGGATACACTTAAACCTGCACGTGTTGATGAAACAATGGTATCGACCGCTCCAAATTCCCGGGTTTCAGGATTAAAAGCGATTCGCAGCAAATCGTAATGGATTTGTCTGTAATTCTCCGGAGGTTTAGATATAGCGCTGATAAAGTAAAGATATCGACCATCTGGCGACCAGGTAGGAAAGGTTTCGAGTCTGTTTTTTGCAGCAATAGCGGCACAATTACTGATTTTATTGGTTTCCGTATCATAAAGGATCAAATCCGATAATGAATCAATAGCCTCTCTGCCATTATGCTGGGTAGCATAGAAAGCCTGAGCGATATGATTTACAGAAAATGCAACATATCGGCCGTCTGGATGCCATGCCGGGTAAACTCCCGGAGATATCGTCTGGCTGGTTTTCGTGTTTATCCTTGATATTTCCCCCTTGCGGTAAATGATGGTACCAGGAAGAGGCCCACGCATATGAAAAAGCATAGTCTCGCTGTTATTCTTACAAAAAGAATGGCAATTCATACAATTACGCTCACTCATTGTATTAATCATAATAGGGGACTCATCAAAATTTTCCAGGCATCGCTGGTAAATTCCCATTTCATTCCAGACAAGATATCCCTGATCAAACAAACGGTAGACGAGATATTTATCAATGGAGTCGATGGCAACATGATTTATAACCGGTTGAAATTTACTCCAATGACCTTCTTTTTTAATAAATACTTCAATAAATAATTCTTTCCCTTTAGATCGTTCCAACAATTTTTTCCATTCTCCAGGATTAATCAAAATATTTCTATTCTTAGACGAAATACTGATTCCATTGTCATCTGGAGAGTGAAGTTGCGCCAGATAATGATCAGCATCTTCGTTGATAATAAAATTTAAAGGAGCAATATTAGGTGGTATAGTAATACCTGAATAGTCTGGCACAAGAATCGGCTCACGTTTGATTTCAGTATAATCTGTTCCGGGACCTGAACATGCAAATAGCAGCCCTGGCAAAATAACCAGGAATGCATTTTTGAATATTTTAATCAAAGCCAATATCTTAATTAAATGGATGGGTTGATTCATAAGATGATGCGCGATTATTAATAAAATGCAAATAAAACCAATAGGTATTATCATATAATTTATAAAAGTATTGTGCTGCGGTCTCCGAACTACCTTTACGAGAGGAATAAGCCTTTGAATAATCCATATATCTTTGAACAGTTGTTTTACGTATTCCATATCCCTGAGGGACCGCATTTCTTTTTGTATAATCCATGTAAATGAGCAATGCTTCTTCGTAATGGACAGGCAAATTTTTAAAACCAAAATCTTTTATACGCTTAATATTAGCAACAAAATCCACTAAATTCTTTTCCAGTAAGAGAGATGACATATAATATTCGAAAACCATTCGATTGTCTGGATGGACTTCTAATAATTTTTTTAATCCGATATCAGAATTAATTGAACCGGCAATTAGGTCGCTATGGATCAGAAAATGGCGCTTCATTGCAATTTCAGGGTCACTATTTAATACATTAGGATTGCTCAGGTAACTACGGTAATGTTTTGCCCAATTCCTGTAAAACAGGCTCTGATCCACGATGTTGAGATATTTTCCAGCAACGATCAGGTCGCCATTGATAAGCGAAGTTAGTACCAATTGTTTCATCAACCGCGGAGGGTATTGTCCGTTTGCTACCATTGCATCAAAGGCCCAGCGATTAGCTTCATTTATATTTCCCAAATGGTAATATAACTCACCCCCTAAGAACAAGGAAATTTCATCTTTATCCCTATTGAGCCATAAACCTGGGATCCCAATTTGCTTATAATAAAAAAGACGATCTCCCAGATGTCCGGTTTTGTATAATGCAAGATTAGTATAATACAGTATCAGGTGATTTGTTACGGAAGACTTGGAAGAGAGTTCCAGCACCCTGTCCCACTTAGCGTGCTGGATGTTATGGTCAATTTCAAGAAACAATCTTAAATCAGGTTCATAGGCATATTTTTTTATCCCTGCAATAAAGACTGCAAGAATAATTATTCCTATAAAACCAGTTTTCCAGTTCCAACCAAATCGAAGCAATGTTTCTTTGAGAGCTTCCGGCAAAATCTTCACCAAAATCAATAAAAACGGGAAATATAGTAAAGACAGAATGAATGTAAATTTTGTGATTTTAATTAAAGTAAAATAATTCGGATTAAGCCATGCCTCTTTCAGGGGTATTAAATAAATAGTGTGACAGGCAATATATGGAAAAACAACAGCTATCACTGCAAATCCTGAGGCTAATAATAAACGGTACCGATCTTTGGTAAAAAATAACTCATGGATAAAACATATTAATGTCGCCAACAATGCAAACTCTCCGGCAGTCATGTATAGAAAAACCCATCCAACCAATCCTATAGTAAAACGAATGATTCTAATCCTAAGGCTGATATATATGGCAAAAAAAGTCAGGACGAAAAGTAATCCGAGGACATATCCAATATCAAACATGTAATCATTCTGCAGAACGATGAGCAGGAGAGCAGGGATATAAAGCCAAATTGGGCCTGTGATCCTGTATTTTCTAAAGATATAACGCGTTAAAATATATACAGCAATTCCCGCTATTGTAATAATAAATGCTCCGATCAGAGGATATACATAAAACTGTATTAAAAAATCACCAATATATTCAGTTAATCCTCCCGGTTTAATAAGAAAATTGTGTAAATAATTCCAGTCAAAACGAAATAATTGCAGTTGTTCCTGATAAGCCATAAGATACCGGTTAAATAGGGCAAAATATAAGAAGTAAGCCATAAAAAACACTCCCGGAATAATCCGTTGCAAAAAACTCAATTTCCTAGAAATTATCATATACTTTAAAAAGAAGATGAAAATTTTTATTTAGTGAATAAATCTCTCACTCTGAAATACAAAAGAAACACTTTTTATCTTGGTTAATGAGATTTTGTAAAGATACTTCTGACTTTGCAGGGAAACAAGTACAACAGAGTACAATTTTTTCGCATGGTGCTACTTTGTGAAATACTTAGCGTTACTTTGTGGTTTAATACTTTAGATTTTACCACAAAGGCTCACTAAGGATTACGCAAAGGTTTACCAAGAACTTATACAATAATCATAATTGTTTTGTCTGGTGTTACTTTGTGAAGTACTTAACGTTACTTTGTGGTTTAATGCTTTAAAGTTTACCTCAATGGCTCACAAAGGTTTACGGAAGGTGCACCAAGAACTTTTACAAGAATCACAATTGTGTTTAAATATATATTAAAGATAAATAGTAATTTATGTGTTGTTCTTATGTTGAATTCAGGTTAATTATAATCTTTTTAAGTTTATTAAGGTATCCTTATGGGTTTTAAATCCTTATGAACATATCCAAAAAAAGAAGTTGCACCTACAGGCACAACTTCTTTATAATTTTAAATATGAGCACTATTAAAGGCAATTACCATCCGGTATTATTTTTACAAAATTTGTTCCTGTCCAATTCTTCCTGGGGTATTGAGAATAAAAGGTTTTTAGGAAAGGATAAGTTTTGTTCTTTAAGTGTTACATCATCACCAAGCCTCATTAAGATCGGCACAGCATTTAAGCCTGCACCAAAAGTTTGTTCAAGGTATGAACCTGACACACCATCATCAGCGGTCCATCGCATTAAATCGAAAAGCCTGTGGCCTTCCATATTCAGTTCAATACGGCGCTCGTGACGCAACAACTTTCTTGCTTCATTTTGAGTGGCAGCACTCACCGGAGGCATATTGACCGAAGCCCTTGCACGAACCCTGTTGATTTGAGCTATCCCTTCCGGAACCTGGTTATTTTCGATCAATGCTTCAGCATAAATAAGCACAAGTTCTCCATATCTCATCAATGGAATATCATATCCGTCTTGCTGTTCATCAATCATAAGCCATACGCCATCTTTCATATCAGGTTCCCAGATTTTTCTGGTATTCGTATTTGAATAAGACCATCCACTTTTGTAAAAAATGCTATCCCCTTTTGAGTATGTTGTATCTCCAATAGTAAAACTTGCATCCTCGTTATATACGCCATAAAAATCACCCGGGATCCACATGGAACCTGGTCTTCGGGGATCTCCCGGCTCGAATGCTTCATACAGGTTACGGCTTGGAAGGGCATACCCCCAACCGCCGCCATAAATATTTTTCACCTCGGCTGGTGCATCCCTTACACGCCTTTCCACCATCATTTCATTCTGGTTACCTGTTACGGCACCATTTAAAATAAATGGGAAAGTGAATATAAATTCAGTGTTATCACCATTTACCTGAGAATCATACGACATCATGTAAACATAATCAGGCATCAGGGTAAAACCACTCGCATCGGCAATACTAAGTGCGCTTGCAGCGGCAGTTACAGCAT
>CAZKMG010000285.1:0-5181 GCA_964553465.1 uncultured Bacteroidaceae bacterium | reverse complement strand
CGCATGTAAGATTTTCATCCATATTTGTGTTTAACGAACATGCTCGTTTCATAATGTCTGAAAAAAAAGGTAAAATAACAGTTAAACATTATCTTAATAAAATAGCTAAAGCTAAAACCATTCATGGCGAAAAACATTATCCTCTTTATCTTCAGATAATTGCATCCGGACAAAAGGCACAATTAAAAAGTAAAATCTCAGATTATCTGAATGTTTACAGGGGATACATAGAAAAGACATTTACTGAACCGGAAAGATTAAAACTAATTTTGCAGGGATTCTATAGTGAGTCTATCCAAAAAAAAATTTCAATCGAGAAAATCTTCCCGCTAAATAATCTTTTTATTGATGAATTATTTCTTATTACAACCATAATTACAGATGCCCAGTCTCTTGGCGGTAATAAACTTTCCCTGACTAATTTCAGTTATATCTATGAACTTCATCTCAAGGACATCCATGAAATTCTTGATGAGTATATAAAATTATCTTACTTGCAGGAGCTCAATAAGATTTTTCTGAAATCGATGAAAAGTGATATTACACGCAGATTATTTAAAGTGAGTAATTATTTTATTCATTATATTAATTGGTCCACTTCGTTTTGTGATTACTATGAATCTACATATGAGGTATTACCCACTGAAATTAAGTACCTTGAAAATCACCTTAGTGAAGACCTTAAGAAAGAAATTAAAGCTTATCTTTCATTTCACTCCCATAATAATTATCTGAAAAGGTATCTGGATAAAACTGAGAAAGGGAGATTCCCAAATGCTAATTATATTGATTGGGTTGAAAATGGGAAGGAATTTGTTTCCAAAGAGTTTATTAAAATATTTGGTAAACAAAAGGCACTTGAATACATCACTACCCTTGATATGATTCTTTCAAAGGAGGTCAAACTACCTGTAAATCAATAGATATTTAAGCTTTCGTACTTTAATGGAAATTAACAACTCTCAATGTGTTTCCCATTGTTCGATGTTGATTCCCCTTAGCTCTTTTGCAAGTGCCTTTGCCCCTCCTGTCATACTATTTAGCAATTCCCAGAAATCTTTTCCATGATTTTTATGAATAGTATGTGCCAGTTCATGAAGCAGGATATAATCCCGGAGATGATCAGGCAATCTTACAACATGAAGGTTAAGGTTAATTGAATTTTTTCGAGAACAGCTTCCCCAGCGAGTTCTCATATTTTTAATCTTAATCTCTGAAAAACGAAAATTATATTCGGAGGCAAGTTCATGAATTCGTTTGGAAAGGATTTCTTTTGCTTCCAAGCGCCATGTATTTATGATGGCCTTCTTAATCGTATTCTGTATTTCTTTGGATTCAATGTTCACTGCCTCAGGAATCTGAATTTTTAAAACATTATTATCTCTTTTTTCCCTGATTCGATCTCCTGCATACCTTTTAATTTCGACTTGATGAGTTACAGTGCTGAATTCCGTTAACTCATTAAAAAGAATGGTTGGGTTATTCTTTTTTTTAATTTTTTTTTGAATTCGAAGGATCCATTCTCTTTTCATTTCAACGAATTGGACTGCACTTCGATAATTACCTGAATATGGTATTGTAACCGATACCTGTCCATCAGGTTTTATCCTGATGGATAATCGCCTGGCCCTCGGATTTCTCCTGAAAACAACATTCCCCATATCATCGAAAAATAACTGTCTTTCAACATCTCTCATATCAAACCTTTCAATATTTCGTTATCTTTATGATTTTTAAAATTAATATCAACATGAATTCAAAAGTAAGAATAATACTTTTATTCTTGATAACTGGTATTTTTTTATGTCCGTACAATTTTTCACAGGCTCCCTGGTCACTTGAACAGTGTATTAATTATGCTCTTGAAAATAACATCCAGATCAAACAGCAAAAACTAACAACGGAGTATAATACTAATGCTCATATTCAGTCAAAGATTGACCTATATCCAAATCTTTCTGCATCTGGTTCTTATGGGGCTTCTTTCGGACGTGCTCTTGACCAGACTACTTACCAGTTTACCCAAAATCAGACTATCCAGTCTATAAATGCTGGAATTAGTTCTTCAGCAACCTTGTTTAGTGGCTTCCAGAAATTAAATACAATTAAAAAGTATGATTTTGATCTCAGGGCAAGCCTTCAGGACCTTGAAAAATTAAAGAATGACATTTCTCTGAATATCGCTGCAGCCTATCTTCAAATTCTTTTCAACAGGGAATTGCTGGAAGTAGCTAAAAGTCAGCTTGAAATTACTTCACAACAGGTTATACGAACCAGGTCCCTGGTCAATGCTGGCAGTCTTGCGAAAGGTAGTTTACTCGAAATTCAGGCTCAACAAGCTTCAGAGGAGGTTCAGGTAGTAAACTATGAAAATTTCCTTGCTCTTTCATATCTTAGTTTGGCACAAATTCTTGATCTTGATTCAACTGCTAACTTCAAAGTTTTAATTCCGGAGATTTCTGGTATTGATGAAAAGGAGCTGATTTATGACGTGAATGATATTTATTCAACTGCCGAGACTATACTACCGCAGATTAAAGCATCCGAATTCCGTCTTGAAAGTGCCTATAAAGGCCTGGAAATTGCCAGGGGAAGCAGAATACCAAGAATTAGCCTGACTGCAAATTATGGAACCGGGTATTCAGATATCAGACAACAGGTAATCGGATTTACCGATGTGACCCGCACTGTTGGCTATACTCCCACAAATGATGAAGTGACAATTACATATCCTGATCCGGTTTATGGAAGTTATCCATTAGGCGATCAGTTTAAAGATAATGCCAGTTCAAGTATTTTCCTAAACCTAAGTATTCCCATTTTTACTAACTTCCAGATTAAAAACGGAATAAGTAATTCAAGAATTAATGTGGAAAAAAGCCGTCTTGAGTTTGCCAATACAAAAAATATTCTTTATAAAGATATCCAGCAAGCCTATGCTGATGCGCTGGCTGCCCTAAAGAAATTCAAAGCTTCTGAAAAAGCTCTGATTGCTACACAAGAATCATTTAATTATACAAAAGAAAAATACGAGGTTGGACTCGTGAATACAGTAGATTTTAATATAGCAAAAACTCAGCTCGTTAAAACACAATCAGATCTTCTGCAGGCAAAATATGACTATATTTTTAAAACTAACATTCTTAATTTTTATCGGGGAGCACCCTTAAAGATATAAATTGATTAATTCAGAAAGTTATGAAATCAAAAAAGCTTTTCATCTATATCGGGATAGGAGCAGTTTTAGCTATTATTATTTTAGGAATAGGAAAGAATAAAGGTTGGTTTGGAGATAATCTGAGTACGAAGGTTTCTATCGAAAAAGGAGAAAAAAGAGACATCATTGAAATAATAACTGCCAATGGGAAAGTACAGCCAGAAACAGAGGTTAAAATCAGCCCTGAAGTTTCTGGTGAAGTTGTTGAATTAAACGTTAAAGAAGGCGATTATGTAGAAAAAGGGAAATTACTTATTAAAATCAAACCTGATAATTACATATCTGCGCAGAATGGGGCGGAAGCCGCTTTAAATAATATGAAGGCCCGGTTGAAACAAGCTGATGCACAACTTGCATTAAATAATCAAGAATTTGAAAGAAGAAAAAAACTCTGGGAGGAAAGAGCAATATCAGAAGCTGAATATGAACAGGCTTCTTCCGCTTTTACGACTTCTATGGCTGAAAGAGAAGCTATGATATATTCTGTTAAAAGTGCAGAAGCTTCTCTGAAGGAAGCCGGGGAGAATCTGCGAAAAACCTCAATTTATGCGCCAATGAGTGGTACTGTTTCAATGTTAAGTATTGAGCTTGGGGAGCGTGTTCTGGGTACTAATCTGATGACAGGAACAGAAATGCTTAGAATCGCTAATCTTGAATTGATGGAAGTTGAAGTTGAAGTAAACGAAAATGATATTGTTAAAGTACACCAGGAAGATACTGCACTTATTGAAGTGGATGCATATATGGGAAGAAAATTTAAAGGAATTGTAACTGAAATTCCCGTATCGGCTAAATCAACCGGAATTGCAACTGACCAGGTGACTAATTTCAATGTGAAAATTCGACTATTAAATGCTGGTTATCAAGATCTTGTGAATGAAAGAAATAAGTATCCATTCAGACCTGGTATGTCGGCAACAGCTGATATCCAGACATCAAGAAAATCTTCAATATTTACAATTCCTTTACAGGCTGTTACGACAAGGCCAGATACTACTAGCGTGGTAAAGGATTCTTCTTACATTAAATCAAAAGAACAAGAAACAACAACCAGCAAAAAGGACGAAATGCTTGTTGCATTCATTGCAAAAGATGGTAAAGCTCTTATGAAACAAGTTGTTACAGGAATTCAGGATGATAAATATATTGAAGTAGTAAGTGGAATTGATGAAGGTGATGAAATAATAACTGCTCCCTATTCAGCAATTTCCAAAAAACTTAAGAACAATTCAACCATAGAGGTTGTTCCATTCAAAGATCTATTTAAAAATGAAAAGGAGAAATAAATACTTCATTTGTTTCTGATTAAACTATGTTCTATCCTGATCTGTATGTGTGTCATTCTTAATATCGAAACATCCTCATCTATATGTAGTGTTGCTTTGTCAAAAAAAGGTAAAGTAATTAATGAGTTACAAAGCACCGCTCAACGCACACATGCCTCACAATTAACACCTTTTATTGAGGAGGTATTAAGTAAATCAGGAATTCTACCAAAAAACCTGGATGCCATTGCAGTAAGTATAGGACCTGGGTCCTATACTGGTTTACGAATAGGAGTTGCCACTGTTAAAGGCATGGCATATGCCCTTCAAAAACCTGTTATTGCAATTGACACTTTACTTGCTATGGCCACTGGTTTTAAAAATGAAAATCCTTCGATATTACCTGGAAAAAGAATCCTGTTGTGCCCGATGATTGATGCACGCAGAATGGAGGTTTACCTTGCACTTTATTCTGCAGATTTAATAAATAAGATGAAAGTAAGAGCTGAAATTATCAATGAGAATACTTTTAAAAACCTTCTTTCACGACATAAGATAATATTTTTTGGAGATGGTATGGAAAAGTGTAAGTCTGTAATTCATCACAAGAATGCTGTTTTTATCGAAAATTTTAATCCTTTGGCCCGTTATTTGGCTAACATATCTTATAAATACTTTTTAATGAAAAAGTTTGTTAAT
>CAZKMG010000284.1:0-5186 GCA_964553465.1 uncultured Bacteroidaceae bacterium | reverse complement strand
TTACTCACCCTTCGGGTTCGTGAGCTCGTCGCTGCGCTCCTCGGAAAGTTACTCACCCTTCGGGTTCGTGAGCTCGTCGCTACGCTCCTCGGTTCGAACCCCAGGTTTAACCTTATCTAATTATATCAATGAACCTTCTAATCTCCCTGCGGAGAGAGGGGGATTCGAACCCCCGGAACCCTTTTGAGGTTCACACGCTTTCCAGGCGTGCCAGTTCAACCACTCCTGCATCTCTCCTTATTTTGTACCATTTAAAATTCAAAGAACTTCCTGATTCAACATCCTCAGAATGAATTGAATAAAAGCTGGGGTATCCCCTTCTGGTTATTCAAACCATATATAAATCCTGGAAAAATTCGGGGCGCAAATTAGTAAAAAAAAAAGTACAATACTATTAGTCCACTGTAATTTCTCCCTTTATTGAACTATTTAGTAGTCTTTTAACCTCAGGTATGTTTAAATTTAGTCCTAAAAGGATCATTAATTTTGTTACCGCAGCTTCAGTTGTAATATCATATCCGCTTATTACCCCGACCTCATATAACTTTCTGCTCGATTCATACTGGCCCATATCTACACTTCCAGTGTTACACTGAGTAACATCCAGAACAATAATCCCTTTATCAACAGTTACCTTTATACTTCTTAAAAACCATTCATCAGACGGTGTATTCCCTGACCCAAATGTTTCCAGAATAACTGCTTTTAAATCCTGAATTCCTAGAATTGAATCGATAAATTTCCGGTTAATACCGGGAAATAAAGGAAGGATAACTATATGGTTGTCAAACCGTGTATATAATTTGAGCGGATTGTTGCCCTTAGGATACAGTATTGCCTCTCGGTTAAATTTTATTTTCACTCCTGCTTTGGCCAGGGGTGGATAATTCGGTGACAGGAAAGCATCGAATTTATCTGCATTTGTCTTGATTGTCCTGTTTCCTCTATATAAAGTATTTTCAAAGTAAATACATACTTCAGGAACCAAACTATTTCCATTATCCTTTGCAGCAGCAATTTCAATGGAAGTAATAATATTTTCCTTCCCATCGGTTCTTAATACCCCAATTGGTAATTGTGATCCTGTGAAGATCACTGGTTTAGCCAGGTTTTCCAACATAAAGCTCAGTGCTGATGCACTATATGCCATCGTATCTGTGCCATGCAAAACAACAAAACCATCATAATCATCATAGTTTTCTTTTACAATCTCTCCAAGCTTTATCCAGGTTTCAGGTCCTATATCCGATGAATCCATGGGAGGATCAAAAGATATGGTTTGAATTTTATATCCGGATTTCTTCAGTTCAGGCACCTGATCTGAAATCTGATCAAAGTTTAAGGCTTGTAATGATCTGGTGACCGGATTCATAACCATTCCAATAGTACCTCCGGTATAAATAATAAGAATAGACACTGAATTATCATCCATTTATTTAGCCATTTTAAATAGTTCTGAAGCGTTAAAAGATGTGATTTGCCCAAGCTCATCTGCCGAAAGTCCATATATTTGAGCCAATCGCCCGGCAATATAAATTAGAAAAGAGCTTTCATTTCGCATCCCTCTTTTAGGAACTGGGGATAAATAAGGAGCATCCGTTTCCAATAACAATTTTTCAATGGGTATATTTTCAACAGTACTTGCTAATCCAGAATTTTTATAGGTCACAATTCCATTGATACCGAAATAAAACCCATATTCATTAATAATCTTAACCTGGTCATCATTACCTGTAAAACTATGAAAAACACCTTTTAGTTTTGCATCCATAAACATGTCGAGGATTTTAAATATTTCTGTAAATGATTCCCTGGCATGAATTACAACAGGAAGTTCTTTTTTCTTTGCCCACTGAACCTGAATCTTAAATGCTTCATTTTGTTCGTCCCTAAACGTCTTGTCCCAGTATAAATCAATACCGATTTCTCCAATCCCAATAAATGAATTTTTTTCTAATTCATTTTCAATAATTATTAATTCTTTCTCAAAATTTTTATGAATAGAACCAGGGTGCAGTCCAATCATAGGTTTACAAATTCCAGGGTAAGTTTCGCACATTTTCACCATCGCATGGATACTCGAAGAATCAATGTTTGGCAGTAAGAATTGATTGACCCCATTAGTCAGTGCTCTATTTATGACCTCCTCCCTATCCTTGTCAAATTCTTTCAGGTACAAATGTGTATGTGTATCAATTAAGTTCATTGAAAACTGCCTGCTGATTAAAAATTCCCGACAAATTTATAAAAAAAAGGGCATGAATGCCCCTGAATAAATACTGATTCACATAATTGGGATTAGCCCTTTTATTCTCCCCTTACTACAATGTTCACAGTTCAATTTTAATTAAACTATCCCCTGCGCAAGCATAGCATCAGCAACTTTGACAAATCCCCCGATATTTGCTCCCCTGAGGTAATTAATAAATCCATTTTCCGTCCCATACTGTAAACATGTGTGATGAATATTTTTCATAATGGTTTGCAATCTTGAATCAACTTCTTCACGTGACCAGGGGAAGCGCATGGAATTTTGCGTCATTTCCAAACCTGAAACAGCTACACCTCCTGCATTGGCTGCCTTGCCAGGACCATAAAGAATTTTTTCGTTAATATATACTTCAATCGCTTCCGGTGTGGAGGGCATATTTGCTCCCTCGGAAACAACTTTACATCCGTTTTTAATCAATTCCCTGGCGTCATTCTCTTTGATTTCATTTTCTGTTGCACATGGAAAGGCCGCATCACATTTTATACTCCAGGGTCTTTTGCCTTCGAAATATTCAACTCCATATTTTTCAGCATATTCAGAAATCCTGCCTCTTTTAATATTTTTCAGTTCCATAACATAGGCAAGTTTCTCATCATCTATACCAGAAGGATCATATATTGATCCTTCGGAATCAGAAAGTGTTATCACCTTACCTCCAAGCTGATTAATTTTCTGTACCGTAAATTGAGCTACGTTACCTGATCCTGAAACAAGACAGGTTTTACCTTTTAATTTGTCCCCCCGGGTTTTTAGCATTTCTTCTGCAAAATATACAGCACCATATCCTGTTGCTTCAGGTCTGATCAGGCTGCCTCCCCACCCAATTCCTTTTCCGGTAAGTACACCTGTAAATTCATTCCGGATTCTCTTATACTGTCCAAATAGAAATCCAATCTCTCTACCCCCCACACCGATATCTCCTGCAGGCACATCAGTGTCCGGCCCAATATGTCTGAATAATTCTGTCATAAAACTCTGGCAGAAACGCATTACCTCATTATCAGATTTCCCTTTGGGATCAAAATCTGATCCTCCTTTACCCCCGCCCATGGGCAGAGTGGTCAGGCTGTTTTTAAATACCTGTTCAAAAGCAAGAAATTTTAATATTCCAAGATTAACTGTGGGATGAAATCTTAATCCCCCTTTATAGGGACCAATTGCACTATTCATTTCAATTCTGAATCCCCGGTTTACCTCAACCTCTCCTTTATCATTCATCCAGGGAACCCTGAAAATGATTACTCTTTCCGGTTCTGCAATTCGGTCAAGAATTTTGGAATATTTGTACCTGGGATTCTCCTCTATGAAAGGAATAAGAGATTCCGCAACTTCCATTACAGCCTGGTGAAATTCAGGCTCGGATGGATTTTTTGCTTTAATACGTGTCATAAATTCTGATACTCTGGGATCCATATTTAAAGTTTTGGTTTATTATTAAAAGAGCATCAAATTTATCAAAAAATTTAATTGTCAATTATAATTGCATGAATTAAAATTTTTTAAATATTAATAAGGTAAAACTTTCTGACAATTTCTTCATATTTAATCCATCCATGTCCATTCTTATTGTTTTTTCAATGAAACCTAGATATTCTTATAATACATCCGGTTTAATTCAATTTTATTAAATTTCCGGGCGATACATGGATGACGCCCTTAAATTCAAGTCCAAGTAATGTCGAAGATACTTTACTCACCGATAATCCGGTTTTAATACTTAACATATCCAACCCAAGTTTGTCTTCAATTTTCAGTACGTTAACAATTTTTTCCTCATCAGGCAACAGATCTATAAAGAGTGATGATTGACAGGGCCTGGTGTTTTCAAGTGATTTGTCCCACCTCATCAAATATTCAATATCCCTGGCATTTTCGATCAAAGCTGCTTTATTATCTCTGATCATTGCATTGCAGCCCTCTGACATGGAGTCTGTTATTCTCCCCGGTATAGCAAAAACATCCCTGTTGTATGATGAAGCAAGCTCAGCCGTAATAAGTGCTCCGCCTTTTCGTCCGGATTAAATAACTACCGTTGCATCGGCCAATCCTGCAATTATCCTGTTCCTTTTTAAAAAATTGTTTCTCTCCGGGTTATCCATTGTAGAAAAATCTGTAAGTAATGTCCCATTCACTATGATTTTATCTGCCAGGTTCTTGTGAGCATAAGGATAAAGCGTATGTAAGCCGTGTGCTAATACCGCAATGGTCTTTAAACCGGATTTCAATGCTGTGACATGTGCGTGATAATCAATCCCGTATGCTAATCCACTCACAATAAGTAATTCACTATTACGCTCAGAAAGCTCCCGGATCAAACGCTGACAAACATCTATTCCATAATCACTGGCACTCCTTGTACCGACCACACTTAAAACTTTTGGCATATTAAATAATTGAATCCCTTTATAAAACAATATCAATGGAGAATCTATGCATTGTTTCAACCGACCTGGATATTCACTATCAAAAATGGTTATATATTGAATATTATTTCTCACCATGAAATTTATTTCCTGCTCAGCTTTGTTCAAAACATCCCTGCGCATTGCATTTTCTGCGAGTACAATCCCTATGCCCGGAATTTTTAGAAGGTTTTTCTTCTTCTCAGAAAATACTGCCTTAGCTGATCCGGTATAGGAAATAAGCTTCCTTGCTGTAATACTTCCTATCTGGGGTAAAAAAGTAAGGGCAAGAAGGTATCTGAACTCCTGATTCATTATTGAAATGTTTCTATTTCTTCTTAATGGATCAAGATGAAAAATCTCTCATAGTTATTTAGAAAAATCTTCCGGATAAGATAAAAAGACTATCGTAAATTATTTTAGGTAAAAAAAAAGAATATTGAATTTGGAAGTTATATTATAATTGGGTTATGGAGTTATGGAGTTATGGAGTTATGGAGTTATGAAGTTAT
>CAZKMG010000283.1:0-5226 GCA_964553465.1 uncultured Bacteroidaceae bacterium | reverse complement strand
TCTTGAAAGGAAATATCATAATGATTACCTTATATTCGGTGATATTGAGGTGACAGTTTTCGCACTTGCCCGACAACTGGTTGGAATGGAAAAATTGCTCACAGATATGCTGGTTGAGGCGGAGTATGTAAAAGTTCTTTTTGAAGCTTGCGCTGAGTTCCAAACAACTATCGGATTGAAACTTATTGAAAAAGGAGTGGATGCAATCTGGTTTGGTGATGATTTTGGCACTCAAAACGGCCTCATCTTTTCACGGGAAATATTTCGTACTCAATTAAAACCATATTATAAACGCATGATTGAACGGTTCAAAGCTGCGAACCCTCTTATCATCCCCATACTTCACTCTGACGGGGCAGTTAGTTCCCTGCTGAATGATTTACACCAAATCGGCTTTGAAGTCTTTAATCCTGTTCAACCGGGAGTTCCCGGACATCTACCAGGCGATCTGAAAAAGGATTTTGGAAATATTTTCTCATTTTGGGGAGCAATTGATCAACAGTACCTCCTTCCGAAAGGGAGTGATGAAGAACTTGAGAATGATATTATTGAAAAAATGAATATACTTGGCCGTGACGGTGGATATATGATCGCTCCAGCTCATATCATACAAAATGATGTGAGTCCGGAACGTGTAGAAAAATTCATCCAGCTTTGTCTAAAGCATGGAAAATATTAATATCCAATAAGGATTAATAACATATTTTTCCATTAACAAATGAAAATAAATTTTACAAGCATGAAAAAGTATACAATTTTTTCGCGGCGAAATTTTCTTAAAAATAGCTCTCTGGGTTTGGGAATGGGACTTATGGGATTTGGTTGTGGAGGTGGGCAAAACGAAATGATGAAGAATTCGGAAAGCTTTTATTCAGAAGGACCTATTCCGGATAAACTATTAAAAAATGCAAAGATCGTCCTTGAAGTTTCCTGTCGGGCCAAAACCGGAGAAACCCTGCTTATCCTTGCTGATAGTGTTCTTCTTCCCTATGCTCCTGTTCTTTCATCAGCCGCTGTTGAAATGGGGCTGATCCCTTTGATATTCGATATCAGAGATTATCTCTCAAGTCCAGCTTATGCAAAGGGATTCGTATTGCCCCCCCTTAAAGCTGCCATGGAATCGGCAGATATTGTAATTGAAAACCTCGCTGACACTTGGGTGCCCAACAGGCCTGATTATGGCAGACTTACAGGTAACCCGGATATGCAGGATGCAGCACTTTCTTCTGAAAGAAGATGGCTCATCATCCAGCCAAAAGGAATGGAAAAATGGGAGATCTCTCCCGAAAAAGTAGCATCTATCCGGAAAAGAACCTTGTGGTTGATGGATAAACTTAAATCTGCAAAAACAGGAAGAATAACCTCGGCAAGGGGAACAGATTTTACTTTTGGACTGGGTAATGATGCGGGTTTTAACCCGATTTTAGGAATCGTACCTCTTTATGGGGAGGTAGCTGTGGTTCCTGACTTGAAAACTACATCAGGAACATTTATTGTTGATGGCCCGACACAATTGGACGTGCGTCCTTCATCCGAACTGGATCGGGAGCCATTCAGTATTTATGTTGAAGCAGGGAGATTGAAAGAGATCAAAGGCGGTGATCCTGTCCAGCTTCAACGACTTAAAAAATTTATTGCAAGCGGAGATCCTGCTGCTGACGCAATTGATGAAGTCGGCATCCTGACCACACCTTTTGTAGAAAATGATATCTATTACTGGAGCGATGGAACCCATCATCACGACAGGGTACATATAGCCCTCGGTAACAACGTACGAAGGGACACTCTTGTGCATGGTCCGAAACATATGGATTGTGAAGTGATTAAACCGACAATAAACATCGACGGTTTGGTAATTATTGAGAACGGGGAGTTCCTGGATAGGGTTATGGAGGACGTGATGACTTAACGGGGTAACGGGGTAACGAGGTAACGTCGTCACGACATCACGACATTACGACATCACGAAATTACGACATCACGAAATTAAATTATAAATAAGAATTATGGCTAAAAATAATCTGTCTCGACGCGATTTTATCAGGAAAACCTCAGGTATTTCTGCTGCCGGCATCCTTATGCCTGGAACTTCATCAATTCTTAGCGAACAATCCGGGGGGATTAGTCCCCGGTATCCAAATCCGGAAAATCAGAATGGAACAATCGATGCCAGGGAGTTTTTTAACCCTGGGACACCATACAGAGGCATTCCCCTGTGGTTCTTTAATGATGGGCTGGATGATGAAGAAATCGTCAGACAATTAAAAGGTATGCGTTATGCAGGATGGGGAAGGGTCATGCCACGCAGGTATACAGGAATTCTTAACCCTGCTTATGGGAAAAAATGGAATGCTGCGACAAAATTAGTGATTGAAACCTGCAAAGACCTTGACATGAAGGTTTATCTTCCTGAAATAGATAAAAATGGATGGTACTCAGCTGCACCCACTCCTATTCCCGGCATGAAAGATGAATACCGGAATAAAGCGCTTATACAAAGAAGTATACATGATAAAACCAGTGAAAATGAGATGTTCATTACCAATATCGGTGAATACTCATATTATCAATATACTTCCTTCCCGAAATCCGGATGGGAAAATTCTTTCTGTTACCTCGACTTATTGGATCCGGATGTGGTAAATGCATATTCGAAAGTCCTTTTTGAATTCTTTTTTGACGAATTCGGTAGTGAATTTGGAAAAACCGTAGAGGGGATCTGGGTCGCCGAACCGCATATTATGATGGGACAACCGAGGGGAGCAGACTGTCTGCCCTGGACTCCCAAATTGCCACAGGTCTTTGAAAAGGAATGGGGGTATCCCCTCCTTGAAAACTTGCATCTGCTGTTCAATGATAAAGGTGATTTTCAGAAAGTGCGTTATCACTACTGGAGAACTTTAAGCAATTTGCTGGCCTTGTCATATTCAAAAACAACCATGGAATGGTGTGAGAAATATAAACTGAAATTTACGGGTCATCTGATGGGAGAAGATTCCTTTATCAGCCAGCTACAGTATTCTGTAAACGTAATGCCTCTTTATGAATACATGCACATGCCCGGCATCGACCATCTTACCATGAACCTGAAGTGGCCAAGTGGCGATCCGTTCATACTGACGCCCAAGCAAGTGAGCAGTGTAGCAAATCAATTAGGTAAAAAAGAAGTGTTATCCGAGATGTACGGAACCTGCGATCAGGGACTGTCTTTTGAAGACAGAAAAAGACTGTATCAATGGTTTAGCATACTTGGTATCAATTACAGATGTTATCACGGGGCATTCCTCTCTATGCGAGGGGCGAGAAAGCGAATTTATCCTCCAAATATGAATTATCAGCAACCCTATTGGGAACAGAACCGGCTGATAGCTGATTTCGGTGCACGACTTTCCTATGCGCTAAGACAGGGACAATTTAAAGCTGATATTCTTATAATACACCCCATTGAATCATATTACCTTAAAGGTAAAATAGCAAAAACTCTTTCAAAAGAAATCGGAGAACTCGATCAACATTTAATTGATCTCAGCCACAATCTTTTGAAAATTCACCATTCATTTGATTATGGTGATGAAACGATTTTAGCCGGGCATGGTAAAGTTGAGAGCAATAAAATTCTGATTGGTCAAATGAAATACAAAGTTATAATCCTCCCTTCAATTGAAACATTAAGAAAATCCACCTTTAAGCTTCTGAAAGATTTTGTCTCTTCTGGTGGAATTATTATCTCAACCGGTACTCTTCCAACAATGATTGATGGTGAAGTAAATAAAGAAATTGGATCCCTGACTAATAAATTAATAAGGATTGAAAATAATCCTGAGGTATTAAAACAGAAATTAATTAGTATTTGTCCCCCTGATATACACATAAAATCTGTGAATGAACCATCATCTGAATCCATTTGGGTTCATGAAAGGTCGATCAACAATGGAGAAATATATTTTCTTGCAAATATCGATAGCAAAGAGATTATTCCCACTGAAATTAAAATAAAGGGAGAAGGAAGAATTGAATCATGGAACCTTGAAAACGGGGAAATAGAAGATATCCCGCAGGAAAGAGAAGGGGATTATATAAAAACCACACTGAAATTTTATCCAAACAGCTCATATTTATTGATCTTAAATAATAAATCCACCCCGTTATATATACCCAAAGAAAAACAAACAAATGCCAGGTGGTCAAAATCTATTGATGAATTCCAGGTGGAAAGAGAAGATCCTAATGCCCTGACATTAGATTTTTGCAGATATAAAAAAGGAATGGGAAATTGGAGTGATCTGTTACCTGTTATAGGAATACAGGAAAAGTTGAACCAGGAAAAATATTATGGTCCGGTCTCATTGAAATTCGAGTTCCATGTAGAGAAAAAACCTTCGCGATGTGAAGTGGTGATAGAAGAAGCAGATAAATATAAGATTACTGTTAATAGTAGTGATGTGAAATATGAAGGCTTACCTTATTATCGTGACAGGTACTTCCTGCCGGTCAGGATTACTCACCTGGTTCAGACAGGATTAAATACTATTGAAATAACAAGGGAATTTCAGTCTGCTGAAGATAAAGTCCTGGGTATTGAAAATCTCGATAGATTTTATGGAACTGAGTTGGAACAGATATACCTTATTGGAGACTTTGCCGTAAAAAGTGAATTATTGGGTAAGGATATCTTCGAAACAGTCAGACAACGGTATAGTCCGCAGTTTTCCATCACAAATGAAACCCATAAAACCAAAGGAGATTTACTGACGGACGGTTACTGCTTTTTTAACGGGACTATCCGATTAACCGCTGACATTTTAATTCCAGAAATTAAGGATGATGAAAGATATTATTTGCAGATTGAAAATCTTAATGCTGTTTTATCCGAAATAGAAATCAACAATTATAAGGCCGGGCATATCGCTTGGAAACCTTACAGGCTAGACATAACTGACTTCGTCTGGAAGGGTGAAAACCGGATAGTGTTTTCACTGACAAACTCACTTCGCAACCTGCTCGGAGAAATTCATTTTATCCCATCGGAAAAAGAAAAATATTCAAGTCAGTGGAGTTTTAAAGTAACCCCCAGAATAGCCGATGGTACAAACTGGCTGGAAAAAAGAGGGATAGGGACCCGTACTACATGGAGTGATGATTATATATTCAGACCATTCGGTACTGAAGGTAATGGATCTGTATTTAGCATGAAACGAGCTTGAATTTAACATGCTTAAATTCACA
>CAZKMG010000282.1:0-5236 GCA_964553465.1 uncultured Bacteroidaceae bacterium | reverse complement strand
TGACTTGCTTTTTTCTTAATTATATTTATACCTGAATACACTTATTATTTTTTCAACAATATAATTTCATAAATTAGGACAGTTTTTTGGTTCAAAATTAAATTATTACAACTATGCTTAAAAGGTCCATACTATTTGCTTTTTTACTGGGTTCAACAATTCTCTTAGCACAAAAAGCTTCAATAAAGGTAGAATCAAGAGATATATTCACTTATCCTTTCAGTGATCCTAATCCAATACCAAATTTGAATGTGAGATCAAATGATATTTATCCTTATCATTCATTCAATGGCTACAGTTTAAATGGTAAACTACAAAAATGGACAGTAATAAAACTCGAAAATGATTATATCGAAGTATATGTTCTTCCATCAATCGGGGGTAAAGTATGGGGAGCAAAAGAAAAATCTACAGGCAAAGAGTTTCTTTACTGGAATAAAGTGATAAAATTCAGGAATATATCCATGCGTGGTCCATGGACATCAGGAGGTATTGAATTTAATTTTGGAATTATCGGACATAGTCCGTCCACATGTGTCCCTGTGGATTTTAAAACAGTTGAAAATGAAGATGGAAGCGTAAGTTGTTTTGTTGGAAGTCTGGATTTACCTTCACGCACAAAGTGGTGTGTTGAGGTAAGGCTACCAAAAGATAAGGCGTATTTTGAAACAAGAGCGATGTGGAATAATCCAACTCCACTACCTCAATCGTATTATAATTGGATGAATGCCGCAGCCGCTGTTTCAGATGATCTTGAATTTATCTACCCCGGGAACCAGCAGCTCGGACATGGTGGAGAAGCTGGTCACTGGCCAGTTGATAACGAAGGACATGATTTATCTTTATATGCCAACAATGCTTTTGGATCCGACCGGTCAGCACATATTGTTGGTGAATATAATGATTTCATGGGTGGATATTATCACAAATCTGAATTCGGTTATGGACACTGGTCCTTATATGATGAGATGCCCGGGCATAAACTGTTTTTATGGTCACAGGCCAGGAGGGGAGCAATATGGGAGGACCTTCTTACAGATTCTGATGGTCAATACATGGAATTTCAAGCCGGACGTATGTTCAACCAATATTCACCTTCCCGCGTCTCAAAAAGCCCGATTACCATGGTTCCATTCACACCAGGTTTAACAGACCGGTGGAATGAAATATGGTTCCCTGTTAAAGAAATTGGTGGGTTTGTGGATGTTTCGCCACTAGGCGTGTTGAATGTTAAATTTGAAAATGGGAAACTTCAGATCGGCATTAATGCCCTGGCTTTTACAACTGCAACGTTGAAAGTTATGTCCGAAGGTAAGATTATCCTAACAGAGGATAAAAAATTCAAACCGATGGAAGTTTATAAAACTTCGGTTTCGTTAAGTATAAACGCTGTCTATGAAGTAGTTGTTGAAGGTATGGATTTGCAATATAATCCCTCTAAAAGAAATCTGATAAACCGTCCTTTTGTTTCCACGGTACCAAGGGAGATTGCCACAGCGGCATCCCTTTACCATGAGGGCATGGAACAAAAGGAAAACAGAAATTTCAAGCGTGCAATAGTGCTATTTAATAGGTGCCTGCAGATGGATCCTCTTTATATTGATGCCATGGCTGCCTTAACAGAAATTTATTACCGCAGTATTCAGTATGACTCTGCCCTATATTATGCCAATAATGCTCTTCAATTGGATACTTATCATCCTGCTGCAAATTATTTTGCCGGGATTACATATAATGCGCAGGGTAAGCTGATTGATGCTCTTGAAGCTCTGGGCTGGGCTGCACGTTCGCAAGAATACCGCTCAACAGCTTATGCGCAAATGGCAGGAATTCAACTACAACTTGAAAATAAGGAACTCACAGAACATTATGCAAATCTTGCGCTTAGTTACAATCGTAATAATTTTAATGCTCTTGAAGTGCTGGCTATTTTTTACCGAAAATCAGGAGATGTCGCACTTGCAAATAAGTATATTGAAACAATAAGTACACTGGATCCATTGAATCATTTTGCCGACTTTGAACGCAACCTGTTGCATCCTTCCGTTGAAAATTACTCACGTTTTACTTCTACCATAACAAATGAAATGCCATACCAGACTTACCTGGAGTTATGCATGATTTATTATGTATTGGGATTGAAGAATGATGCTTTACTGGTTTTGGATAAAGCCCCTGTTCATCCGTTGATAAAATTATGGAAAGCCTATCTCAAAGATGATCCATCCTTACTTAATGATGTGGTGGTTGCTTCGGCAGAATTTGTATTTCCTTATCGTACCGAGTCAGTTACAGCCCTGGAATGGGCACTGTCAAAAAACAATAATTGGAAATTCAAATATTATCTTGCTTTGAATTATTTTGCAATCCAGCGTGATGCAGATGCTATGAAGCTTTTACGATCCTGTGGCCATGAACCGGATTTTGCACCATTCTATCTGACCCGTGTTTCGCTTTTAAGACCAAAGGATGACAAGCAGGAGCTCATGGATCTGCAAACAGCACAAAAGTTAGCGCCGGATGATTGGCGTCCGGTAAACAGATTGATCGAGTATTATGAAAATCATCAGGACAATCAAATGGCATTGAATCTATCAACAGCTGCTTATAAAAAACACAAAGATAATTTTACACTTGGGCTTCAGTATGCTATAGCATTAATAAACGATGGTCAATATGCCAGCAGTCTTAAAGCCCTCGAAAAAATGAACATTTTACCCTTTGAAGGAGCCAGCCAGGGAAAAGTCGTTTTTGAACAGGCTTGCCTGTTTTTATCCATGGACATGATCAAGAATAAGAAATATAGTGAAGCTATCAAAATGATTGAAAAGTCAAAAGAGTGGCCTGAAAATCTGGGAGTAGGAAAACCATTTGAGGTGGACACCAGGACCCAGGATTACTTACAAATTTTCTGTCTTGATAAACTGAATCGGAGCAATGAAACTGCATCACTACGGGAATCAATTCTTAATTATACCAATCAATACTATATGATGCCATCATTTAATAATATACTGGGGATCAAACTTCTTAATCAGAAGGGAGAAAAAGAGCTATCAAATTCCTTAATTCAAAAGATAGAAAATTCTACCCGGTCGTCTAATTCGGTTCAGCAATGGGTAATTGCGAGTGGCAAAAATGATCAGGCAACAATGATCGATCTGGAAAAGGATTTCTTGAAAAACAATTCTTTTTTACTTATTAAAAAATTAATAGAAATTACAAATAAGTAGGGATTTACTTCGGTTATTAATGTATGTTTGAATACCTGTTTAGCTTATCCATGTTTGAAAATGGACTTGTTTGGAAAGGGCTCAGTTATTTTATAACTTCAATATAATTATATCCCGTTAATGAAACTTTAGTAATGATTGACCCTCATGCTGCGTTTTTTATGTTTTTTTCTGCCTTGAAATTCCTTCGTATACCCCCCTATGGTAGGCGGTTTTGTGATTAAGCTATTATTTCAACGCCAAATTCTCATGAATAAGAAATATGTCGTACAAGTTGTAAATAAATAATATACAGATTATTTGTTATTAAATTATAAGGTCATATGAGATGAAATAAGGCTATTAATTTGAATTAATCTGGATGGATACAATAAGGATACTCAATGTTTTGGGTTCTTTGCATAAAAATTTGGCTATAAATTCTTAAAAACCTTGTATTAATTATTATTTTTATCAATCATTAATAATTCGACTTGATTCTTGACTTTGTGAAATTTAATTCTATAAATATTTATTAAACAATATCAGAATGACAAAAAGAAGAGAATTTATTAAGAAAAGTATCATTGGAACTGCCGGAATCACAATAGGTGGTATGGGATTCAGTTCCAAATCATATGCATCCATTATGGGTGCTAATGACCGAATCAATTTTGCGGTAATCGGAATTCGAAGCCGGGGAACTGATCATATCAGTAACTTGTGTGCCCTGAAAGATATTCGTAATATCAGGGTGATTTCCCTGTGCGATGCTGATGAGCAGTTTTTTGCCGAACGGTCGAAAACTGTATTGGACAAAACCGGGATCAAGCCTTCAACTGAATGGGATATGCGGAAAATTTTTGATAATCCTGATATTCATGCAGTTACCTTTGCAACACCGAATCATTGGCATGCCCTCGGAACCATCTGGGCTTGTCAGGCAGGCAAACATGTTTATGTTGAAAAACCCTGTTGTCACAATATTTTCGAAGGACGGAAAATGATTGAAGCGGCACGTAAGTATAATGTACGTGTACAGGTCGGATTCCAGAACCGTTCAGGTAAAAAATTGAATGAAGCAATTAAATTTATTCATGACGGGGGTATTGGCGAGATTTATATGGCAAGGGGACTTTGTCTGAAACCGCGTGATTCATTTGGCATTGCCAAAGACAGTATGCCACCTCCAGGATTTCATTATGACATATGGTTAGGACCTGCTTTATATCGTCCATATAATGAAAAACGCAGTCATTATAATTGGCATTGGTTCTGGGATACAGGAAATGGAGATACCGGAAATCAGGGACCACATCAATTTGATGTTGCCCGCTGGGGGATGAATAAAAACGAGCATCCGGTTTCAGTATATTCAAATGGGGGTATTTATGGAATTGATCCTGAGGAATGTGCACAGGAAACTCCAAATACCCAAACTTCTGTATTTAAATACAATGATGGGAAAATGATAGAATTTGAAACCCGCGGACGTTATACTAATAGCGAGTCAGGTGTTGAAATCCGCATAGGGAATATATTTTACGGGACGGAAGGATACCTTGAAATGCAAGGAGAGAATGCTGATCCTTGGAAAGCTTACCGTAAAAGAGAAAAAGTACCTTTTGCAGGATCCGATAGTACAGAAAAGAAACCTGTTGATCCGACATATATGGCTGCACCTGATGCTTCAGCTCATTATGCTAATTTTATTGATGCTATACGCTCAGGTAAAAATGAAGATTTGAACTGCGATATTTATGAAGGTTTTTATTCTTCAGCGCTCCCACACATGGCCAATATTTCCTATAGACTTGGTCGCGAGTTGAAGTTTATGGGTGATTACGAAAAGTTTGCTAATGACGCCGAAGCCAATGCGATGTTAACCAGGGTTTATCGGCCACCTTATGTTGTTCCGAATGAAGTTTAAGTTAAGGTGATGATTATAAATGTTGTTGGCTAATAAGCTTTAGACATAAGGGTTTTTTTATATTATTCAATTGATTATCTGGACAGGGAAGTCT
>CAZKMG010000281.1:0-5262 GCA_964553465.1 uncultured Bacteroidaceae bacterium | reverse complement strand
TAATCACAGCAATAGCACCGGTTCCGGAAGTAGCAGGGGCACAAATTGTATTTTCCAGGATCATAAATAAGTCAGGAAAAAGGAAATGTTACTGATTATATATTTTATTTCAAGAATTCTTAAGTATCGTTAACAAATTGTAAATCTCTTGCTATTGAATGATCAAAATTACTATAAATAATCATTTTTCCTTTAGATTAAAATATATAGAAGGGAAATTGTTAAGTTTGCACGAATTTGATAAATATTTCATTAATTACCAATTTCCATACAATGAGCATTTTGCTATCAAAAAATTCAAAAGTTATTGTTCAGGGTTTTACTGGCAGTGAAGGTACTTTCCACGCACAGCAGATGATTGAATATGGTACGAATATATTAGGAGGGGTTACTCCCGGAAAAGGAGGAACAGTGCATCTTGATAAACCGGTTTTTAATACGGTTGAGGCCGCTGTTAAAGCTACCGGTGCGGATACTTCCATAATTTTTGTTCCGCCTGCCTTCGCTGCTGACGCCATAATGGAAGCGGCTGATGCAGGAATTAGTCTTATTGTAACTATTACAGAAGGGATTCCTATCTCTGATATGGTTAAAGTAAAGGAATATCTGTCTGATAAATCATCCAGGTTGATAGGTCCAAATTGTCCGGGGATCATTACTCCGGGTGAAGCCAAGGTTGGAATTATGCCTGGATTTATTCATAAAAAAGGCAGCATTGGGATCGTTTCCCGCTCAGGGACTCTCACTTACGAGGCTGTTGATCAGGTTACCAAAGCTGGTCTCGGACAATCCACATGTATTGGGATTGGTGGGGATCCGATCATTGGTACAACTACCCTTGATGCTATTAAATTATTTATGGAGGATAATAATACAAAAGGTATAATAATGATAGGGGAGATTGGAGGCTCAATGGAAGCAGAAGCAGCTGAGTGGATCAGGATGAATGGCATCAAGCCGGTTGTGGGATTCATTGCCGGCCAGACAGCTCCAAAAGGCAGGAGGATGGGACATGCTGGTGCGATAATAGGAGGAAAAGCTGATACTGCTGAAGCTAAAATGCAAATTATGCGGGAATGCGGGATAACTGTTGTTGAGTCACCTGCTAATCTGGGCATTACAATAGCTAACCTGGTTAAAACTGATTAAATTAATATGAAAACATTGATAATTGCATCTAAATATTCAGTATATGGCGGGAATTAAGAATCGCCCAGAAAAAAAGCGTATCGGGCGGCGCGAATTTCTGAAGCTTGGAACTGCTTCGGCAGCGGTAGTAGCTATAGATTCAATGGGTTTAAAGAATGCCCTTGGTGCTGAAGCAGTTAGAAAACGACCAAATATTCTTTTTGTTTTTAGCGACGAACATCGCTGGTGCAGTCTACCTTTTACTCAAATGCCACAGGTGGTTGCACCAAATATAACAAAGCTGGCGAATGAGGGCATGCGTTTCGACAATTGTTGCAGCACTTCACCGATCTGTATTCCATACCGGGGGATGCTGATTACCGGACAATGGCCTCACCAAAGCCAGTGCATCAGCAATGACTATTTTGATAACAATGATGTTATTGGTATTAATTCACCTACCATCGCCCAGACTTTCAAAAAAGCAGGATATGTTACAGGTTATGTAGGAAAGTGGCACCTTAGAAACCAGACTGCTAAAAATGCCGGCTTCGACTATTTTAAGCATTGGCTCTATGGGGATAATCACTGGGAGACACCCGTCAGGGATGTACCCTCTGGAGAAGACTTTAAGCAAGTGAAAGGTTACAATGCCATCGGGATGACCGACCAGGCACTGGAGTTCATCCATTCAAATGCTCAGGGTGACAAGCCCTGGCTGATGATGCTCTCAATCAATCCTCCCCACTGGCAGTGGGATGATGCCCCGGAGGAGTTTGTTAAACTCTATCCTCAGGACAAGCTGGTCTTTCGTCCAAATGTTACCCAGGAGCGCAACAAGAAAAACAAGGAGTTACTTTATTACCAGCATTATCATGCCCACATCACAGCTGTCGATCAACAGCTTGGCCGACTGATGGAAGAGTTGAAGAAAATTGGAGTGGAGGATGACACCATACTTATTTATACATCAGATCATGGCAGTTCATTTGGTTCCAATGGTGTAACCAGCAAAGCCAATCCGTTTGACGAAGCTGTCCGGGTACCATTTATCATCCGTTGGCCACATCGTGTGCCTGCTGGAAAAGTTACTGACAGTAACTTAGGAACGATCGATCTAAATCCAACACTTTGCGGATTGGCAGGGATAAAACATCCAAAGGAATGTTCAGGTCAGGATATGTCATCTGTGATGTTGGGAGGATCCGGACCTGATCCCACGTCCCAATTCATTCTTGTGAACAATTTTCAGCGTAATTATTACCGTACACAACTTGATCCGGATGGTCCGAATATCTTCTATCCCTATCGTGGTGTACGAACGAAGCGCTATACTTATGCCGTAAGAGCAGACGGAGAATGGATATTGTATGACAATAAGGAAGATCCATACCAGATGAATAACCTTGTAAACAATCCCGAATATGCCGGAGTAAAGTCCGAACTTCAGAAGGAGCTAAAGGATTGGCTCGCAAAGGCAGAAGACCCATACATTCCGAAGGAGTGGCTGGTGTTACCACTGGCTGACCGGATTGCAATTGAGAATAGACATTATTCCTTATTACCTTTTCGTAAACAATGGGAAAAGCTTAAAAATGATGCACTTGCACCATACCTTGTTCAGGGCAAAACGGAACTTCAACAAACACAATTAAAGGCAGTGGGAGATCAGATCTTTGATGAAGCATTTTTTGGCCACTATAAAGCACTTGACAATGAGCTTCGGGGGACCGCCAGGCAGAGCACCCGTCCATTGGAAGAGCTGAAAGCTGAACTGGTTTCTCTTCAGTCCAAGGCACAGGATACATTGAAAATTGAAGCACAAAAGATCCTGACCGCTACTAACTGATCTATAGCTGACCTAGCAAGATAGTTACCTGGCAAGCCATACTCCACTGATGGACTTGAAAAGGCATATATTATTTATGCATTATAACAATTCCTTTTATAGATGTCATTTTTATCTTACTTGTATAAACAAAATAAACTTCTTTTCTTTGTCCGAAATAAAAATATTTAAGTCATGGAATTATTAAGAGGTAAAACAGCTATAATTACAGGAGCTGCTCGTGGAATAGGAAAACAGATTGCCATCAGTTTTGCCAGAGAAGGAGCCAATATTGCCTTTACTGATCTGGTAAATGATGATAATATGAAATCTCTGGAAAATGAATTAACATCCATGGGTGTAAAAGCTAAAGCTTATGCTTCAGATGCAAGCAATTATAATCAGACTGATGATGTAGTTAGTAAGATTATTGAAGATTTTGGAAAAGTTGATATTCTTGTGAATAATGCTGGAATCACGAGGGACACCTTGTTGATGAGAATGGATGAGGAAACATGGGATATTGTTATTAAGATAAACCTGAAATCCGTATTCAACTTTACAAAAGCAGCACAGAAAGTCATGCTTAAACAACGTTCAGGATCTATCATTAATATGAGTTCTGTGGTGGGAGTGTCAGGAAATGCAGGACAAGCCAATTATTCAGCTTCGAAGGCAGGAATCATAGGGTTTACAAAATCTGTTGCCAAAGAATTAGGATCAAGGGGAATAAGATGTAACGCAATCGCCCCTGGATTTATCATTACCGATATGACAGCCAAATTATCTGAAGCTGTCAGGGAAGAATGGATCAAAGGCATTCCATTGAAGAGGGGAGGGACACCTGAGGATGTTGCCAATGCATGTATTTTTTTAGGATCCGACCTGTCAGGATATGTCAGTGGCCAGGTCCTGAATGTTTGCGGCGGAATGAATACTTAGTAAAAAGGAAAAAGGAAAAAGTAAAAGGTAAAAAGGAAAAAGTAAAAGGTAAAAAGGAAAAAGGAAAAAGTAAAAGGTAAAAAACCTCGCCGTTCGCCGGTGACCGAAGCCTTTGGCGAAAGCACTCGGCAAGCCTTATGCTTGCGAGAGTAGCCGCTTCGGCGGAGCAAGGAGCTTCAGCGATAGCGTGCATAGGCGCATGGTGGCCGAGGGTAAAAAGGAAAAAGTTAAAAACAATACTGCTGATTAGTAAGTAAGACGGAAATTTCCACTCGCATATTAATTTCAAGCACTGCTATCTGATCAAGGATTTTATGAAGGCACTTATAATTATTTTATGCATAATTAGCTCCTTAGTATCTTGCAGACCAATGAGGGACCTTAGTTTTGACCAATTGTCTCCTGCAGAAGTAAATTTCCAGAATGCAAATGGTAATTTCATGATTTTTAATTGTTCCTACTTTCCGGACATTATCAATGATTCATCAAACTTGATTACGTATTTACCAGCATCCCAAAAGTACATTGTGGATTCTCTAATAATCAATAACTTGTTCGATGGGTTATTCACTATTTTAAATGATTCACCAATTCCAGTACTTCGCGACGCAGAATACCTGGAGGAACGGACATCTGATACCACTGGATTTCTTGCTCCAATATCTCCATCAACTGCGTCAGAAATTTGCAATGAAAACAACATTACTTACCTTATTTCTTTCGAGTATTACAGCTTTTCCCAGGAGTATAATTATTACTTGGATGAAGATTCTGATTATTATGGATTTTTGCAACATACACAGAAATTAATTTGGAGAATATATTCAAAAGAAGGACAACTTGTTGATGAATATTTTCAAAGCGATAAATTTAACACAAATGAGATTAATATGGATTATTTCCAGGTTCAAAATAACCTTTATATTGACACTAGCATGCTTTGTGAAGCTGTCTGGAGAGCAGGGAGTGATTATGGTAAAAAGATTAGTCCTTCATGGGAAACAGTGTACAGACCTATATACGAAATAAGGGAAAAAACTGATTCCGGAACTTTATGGGTTTCCACCGACATTAAACGACTCAAGGATCTAAGTACTTCGGAAAATAAAACAAAAAGATGGAAAGCTTGTTTTAATCTGGCAGTCCTTACAGAATCAAATGGAGATATTCAAAATGCGATAAAATGGATAGAGCTTGCAAGAAGCTATAAACCTGGCATTAATATTTCAACATATTACGAACTGCTCAAGGATAGAAAAAAATCCACAGAAATGCTTGATAAACAATTAGGTTATAAAAATTAAACACGATAGTAAATGTTCAATACAATATTTTATATAATCGTTACGATTATTCTTGCCAGT
>CAZKMG010000280.1:0-5312 GCA_964553465.1 uncultured Bacteroidaceae bacterium | reverse complement strand
TTCTTTAGCATGTGGGTTCCATATGACCATTAAAATAAATTATATACATATGAAAACTATTAAAGGCCCGGCAATTTATTTAGCACAATTTGTAAGAGATGAACCTCCCTTCAATACTCTAGATGGAATTACTTCATGGGTAGCTAATTTGGGCTACAAAGGTATTCAGGTACCTTCCTGGGACAATCATCTGATTGATTTAAAGCTGGCTGCAACTTCCAGGACCTATTGCGACGAAATAAGAGAAAAAGTCGAGACAAAAGGTCTTGAACTGGTTGAAATTTCTGCCCATCTTCAGGGACAGGTAATTGCTATTCACCCGGCTTATGAAACTATGTTCGATGCTTTTTATCCCGAAGGATTGACTTCGAAAGCAAGGACAGAGTGGGCAACCAACCAACTAATGATGGCCATTAAAGCATCAGTGAATTTAAATACGAAAAATATCTCCGTTTTATCGGGAGGATTTGCCTGGCATACTCTGTATCCCTGGCCACAACGGCCTGAAGGATTGATCCATGAAGCCTTTTCAGAATTGGTGGCCCGATGGATGCCAGTGTTAAATTTTGCCCATGAAAATGATATTACGATTGGGTTTGAACTGCACCCTGGTTCAGATTTATTTGACGGAGCTACCTATAACATGTTTCTCGAAATGTCAGGTAACCATCCCGCGGCCTGTATTACTTATGATCCCAGCCATATGCTGCTTCAACAAATGGATTATCTTCAATTCATTGAAATATTCGCAGAAAAGATCAAAGCTTTTCATGTGAAAGATGCGGAATTTAATCCTACCGGACTTGTTGGGGTTTATGGAGGCTACCAGTCCTGGGAAAATCGCGCTGGCCGCTTCAGATCCTTAGGAGACGGGCAAGTATCATTTAAACGAATTTTTTCATTACTGACTGAAAAAAATTATGATGGTTGGGCTATACTGGAATGGGAAGATTGCCTGAAAAGTCCCGAACAAGGTGCAGCAGAAGGTGCACCATTTATCAAACAGCATATTATCAATGCTACAGAAGTTTCATTTGATGATTTTGCTGGAAAAGATACAACCAGTGCTCGTAACAGAAAAATTCTAGGAATTTCCGATTAATTAATTAACGATAAAATTAACTTAAACAAAGTTCCAAATTATGGATGATAAATCTAAAAAAAGCCTTTTTAGCGCTTGTTTTTTTGCATTAATGGCAACCTCCTTCGGATTTATGCTCCGTGCAATGCTTATTACCGAATGGGGAGAAGAATTTAACTTGACCAAAACGCAAATGGGTGAAATTATGGGTGTAGGGTTATGGCCATTTGCTGTTTCAATTGTTCTGTTCAGCCTGATTATTGATAAAATTGGATATGGTAGGTCAATGGCATTTGCCTTTTTTTGCCACATCAGTTCATTGGTGATTACTTTACTGGCAAATGGCTATTGGATGCTATATATAGGAACTTTCATTTTTGCACTCGGCAATGGTACAATAGAAGCGACAATTAATCCGGTTGTTGTTACTATGTTTTCTAAAGAGAAAACAAAATGGATCAATAAATTGCATGCAGGCTGGCCTGCTGGAATGGTAGTTGGCGGAATTATGGCTATTTCAATGGGCGAATCAGTGAAGTGGCAGTATAAAATTGCCATCATTTTGATCCCAATGCTGATATACGGCTTATTAATGCTTAATAAAAAGTTTCCGGTTCAGGAAAGGGTCGCGGCAGGTGTTCCCTATAAAGATATGTTGAAAGAATTGGGTATTCTGGGAGCCCTTATTATTATTTCATTAATCGTTTTTGAGGTAGGAAATTTTTTCAACCTGTCCATACCAGTGAAAATAATACTGATTATTGTGTTAACAGCTCCCTACGCAATATATGTTCGGTCACTCGGAAAACCACTCTTTATCATTTTATTATTAATAATGTTTCCTTTAGCTACAACCGAACTGGGAACTGATAGCTGGATTGTTGACCTCATGGCCAACGAAATGAAAATCATCCATTTACAACCAGGCTGGATATTAGTGTATACTGCTCTGATTATGACCATAGCCCGCTACTTTGCCGGCCCGTTTATTGAAAAATTTAAACCCTCGGGACTGTTAATCTTTAGCTCTGCTATTGCGGCTGCAGGTTTATTTTTTCTTTCTATGGCATCGGGTTTGGTAATTTTTATAGCTGCCACTATTTATGGATTTGCAAAAGCCTACCTGTGGCCTACTATGATAGGGATTGTAGGTGAACGTTTCCCTAAGGGAGGAGCTCTAACCTTAAACGTCACTACCGGTGTAGGTATGATAGCAGTGGGAATAATCGGAGCTGTCTTTCTGGGATTTGTTCAGGATAATGAAATCGAAAATAACATATCATATTATGACAGGATTAACCAAACCAGTTTACAGGAGAAATATATAAACGTTGAAAAAAATAGCATTTTCGGTAGTTATAAGACACTTGATATCGTCAATTACGAAAAGGCTCCAGATACTGATCGGGAAATCATTGAAAACAGCATGCTTAAAGCAAAAAAAGAAGCCTTAAAAACCGTGGCTATTCTTCCTGTTATTATGCTGGTTTCTTTTATTATTTTGTTTCTTTATTTTAAGAAAAAAGGAGGATATAAACAGGTAGAAATCACTTAATAACTTGTTTTGTATTGGAATAAATTCCTCAAGATTTAAGAATTTTCACTTATGCAAATTTTTGAGTGGTTCATCATTTATATTAATTTGAATTCCCCTTTACCAGTTTTTATTCGTCTCTTCGATTACTTCCTCGGCTTTTTTTCTTCCTAAATAACGGTCAATTATATAATGAAATAAATAAATTAATGGCGTCAGAATAATAGCAAAACTTATTTTATATAAATATTGCGTTGTACCGATCTGCAAGACATTGGAAAAACTCCATTTACCAAGAATATAGAAAGCCACTGTGAGAACAATATAACTATCAATCAGCTGGGAAATAACAGTTGACCCGGTTGCCCTGAGCCAGAGTTGTTTATGACCTGTAATTTTACGTATCCAGTGAAATGTATACACATCAACCATCTGGCTTATAAGAAAAGCTGTAATTGAACCGGCAATAATGGATGCACCTTGTCTGAATATTAGTTTATATGCATAATTAATATCAAGTGCCTGTCCTGATTCGTCCAATCCGTTCAGATCCTGCCACCAGGCAGCTGGAGGTAATTTGGTGCTGATTAGGATAATAACAGACGAATAAAATACCATTACTGCTGCAAGAACGGAAATCTTTCGAACACCGGTTTTTCCAAAATACTCGTTTATTATATCAGATAAAAGAAATACAAAAGGCCAGATTAGAATGCCTACACTCATTTCAAGTTTTGAAAATGGCAAGTGTAAATTATTAAATCCTAATAACTTGGTAAGGGAAAATATTTTTACACCTATTAACTCAGCCAGAATAACATTGGCTAAAAAAATGCCGGAAAGTATGAAAAAGAGTTTATTTAACTTATTATAATCAGTTAGGCTTTTACTCATAATATGAATCTAGGTTAAAAATGGATAACTTTTCATTTGCTATTGTAATAAGCCTGTAAGTTAAACTACCTACTTCAAAATATTAGCCTAGAATGAATGATCGAATTTCAATCATTTTCCTAAAATTTCCTAAATTCTCACAAATTTATTTTATGAATATTTATTTAAATCAAAAGGAAGAAATAAAAAATACCCTGATAAAGAGTATAATACAAAAACGAGTTCCATCCCAACATCATTACAATCTTAATAATTATTATCTCCAGATTTATGTAATTTCTTATCCTCTGCGCAACTCAGGATTAATCAGGAAAAAACTTTAAAGCCGGAGTTTTGACTCCGGCTTTAAAATGATCTAATTCTCCATATTAACACCCTGAAGTGTTTGTGCTGTTTTTACCAGTTTAATAAATTCCCCCCGGTAACCTTCTTCATCTTCACCTCTTGATCCCTGAGCAATGCCAAGTAAATGATCATAGCTAGCCCTGGATTTAAATTCCGAATTCCTTAAAATCATTCCAAACTCAGCTACTGCAGCTGCAAACCTGAAGTTTTCAGAACTATTTGAAAAAGGCATTACATCTCCCTTAACAGGGTATTCGTAAAGTGAACTTGTATTCCCATCAGGTTGTTTATATCGTAACTTCACAGTTAGAAGTTCTGCTTCAGGATTTGGGGTAAGCGGAGAATTATTCCCCTGGTATTTTAATGGATCAATTTTACCAATATTCTCGTTTGAGCCCGCAGGTATGATTTCATATAAAGCTGTCACTGAATGCCCGGCTCCCATTTCTCCTGCATCCTTTTTATCATCATTGAAATCTTCATCATTAAGCAAACGGTTCTCATATCCTATAAGTCTATAAGCCTTAACACGGGCAGGATTAAATTCAAGCTGGAACTTCACATCCTTTGCAATGGTAAATAAAGTACCTCCAAATTCGCCAACCAGAACTTTGCGTGCTTCCTGGATATTATCAATATATGCATAATTGCCATTTCCCTTATCAGCAATAATCTCCATTTTGTCATCCTTATAATTCCCCATTCCAAAGCCCAATACAGTAATAAAAATTCCATTTTCCCTCTCTTTTTCAATAAGTCTTTCCATTTCAGCATTACTTGAAGAACCGACGTTGAAATCTCCATCCGTTGCCAGAATTATTCGATTATTTCCACCCTTTATAAAATTATCAAGAGCAATTTTATAAGCAAGCATTATCCCCTGTCCACCTGCTGTTGAACCACCTGCCTGAAGCTGGTTCAATGAATTCAGTATGGTTTCTTTATTATTTCCGGGAGTCGATTCAAGAATTACACCAGCAGCCCCAGCGTAGACTACAATGGCAACCCGGTCTGTGGATCTTAATTCCCTTACTAATAACTGAAACGCTGATTTTAAAAGTGGTAATTTATTCTGGTCTTGCATCGAGCCCGAAACATCAATCAAGAAAACAAGATTCGACGCAGGAAGTTCTGACTTGTCGATATTTTTACCTTTTAAACCAACATGCAATAACTGATGCCTTTCATTCCAGGGACAAACAGATAATTCTGTATAGACAGAGAAGGGATGCTTCCCATTTGGTTCTGGATATTTATATGAAAAATAATTAACCATTTCTTCAATTCTTACCGCATCAATAGGAGGTAATTGACCCATATTAATAAACCTGCGAACATTTGAGTAAGATGCTTTATCCACATCAATTGAAAATGTAGATAATGGCTGGATTATTACCTCTTTATACCCGTTTTCATGTATTGCTGAATACCCTTCTGTATTATAGTTCAAAGTATTCA